>NZ_NVQC01000029.1 GCF_003044035.1 Candidatus Methylomirabilis limnetica | reverse complement strand
TTGAAATAGCCATTGAGAAATCCTCCCGTTTTCTGCAAGGGGTGCAGACCGGATTTTACCAGATGCCACAAGGCTTACAGAGGATTTCATGTTAAATTCACCCACTCGATTACGCGAAGAGCCATAAAAAACAAGAAGGAGGTCCCGCATCAGGACCTCCTTCTTGTTAAGAACCGCCGTAGCGCCTGAGTCTTACTCGATCATCTCGAGGACCCGACTCTGGACATTTGCGACTAACGTTAGCAGCTCGCTGCGCAAATTCTTACGCTCATCGAGGATCAAAATCTTATCGAAGTTACCGCCGTCGCCCACTTCAATCATAATGATCCGCTCAAACTTGCTATCCACGAAGTCCCTGAAGGCGTGAAACCTCGAAACCCCTGGCTGAGCAAGCCAGAACTTCTTCATCTTGCCACACAAGAAGCGATCCAACGCCTCTTCTCGCCCTGGCACAACTTCGCACAATATGTGATAAACCATTGCACCTCCCCTTTCACGCCGGATTAAAGTCGCGACAGCCTGCTCATCATCCCCACGTGCTAGACCTCTGAAACGGCTCAACACAAGCACAAGGCCCTTTTGCGCGGGTAGAATTGCACTAAGGGCGACTTGTTGTCAACCAAATTACGGTTGGCCTGTCTTCTCACGTTGTTCATCGGTCACCTCATCACTTTCAGCATATCCCCTCCACCTCAAAACGGCTATCGTCCGGTGGGGGCGGCATCGAGGTCTCATGATGCGCGAATCGGAGCGATCCTCGGCGTTACGGTGAACGAGTCGGGCGATCCGGCGCGCGGGACGATCATCGGCGAACTCACGAAGCGGGTTGCCTCAGAGAGACTCAGGTAGGGTCAGGGAGCGGGAAAAGTAGTAGTGCAAAGCTCACCGCGCATTCGCGGGTTCACCAAGTCCCGACTTATGTCTCTTCGTAGGCTTTGAGGAATTCGTCTTTGGCGATACCCGCTTGGGTGCAGATGGTGCGGAGCGTCGAACCTTTGATGTAGGAGTGATTAGGCATGGTGAGGGACGTCTGCGTCCCATCGGGGTTCTTGCGCACCATCACCAGATGCGGCCCCTCTCGGACCAACTGGAAGCTCAGCCGCTCCAGGATCTCGATGGTTTTTGTTTTCGGGACTTCTTCTGGAAACGTGGGCATCAGAGCGTGACTGTTGCTTCTGCAATGAAGGCGTCCAGGACGGGGGACTCGGCCTCCAGCGCTTCCAGTCCAAAGGTCTCGATGTGGAAGCGGATGGCAGATTGCACATCTGCCAAGGCATCCTCGTAGGTCTCGCCTTCGCCGATCACCACCCCCTTGAGCCCCATGGGATAGGCTACATAGCCCTCCGGATGTTTCTCTACGATCACTTTGAAGTAACGCATCATCGCTCCCTTCTTCGGCTAAGGGGAGAGCCGTTTCAAGTCCTTTCCAATTGATCTTACTCTTTTGCACTCCCCGGCGCAAGCTAACCCGCGTCATGCCGCAGAAATACAGGATTGGCGCGGGTAGGATTCTCTCTGGGGGGACGGACAGATGTAGAATGCCGGATTATCATATTCCGCTGTTGCCAGCCTCACGGGCGACAGGGCGTTTAGCCGTTGACACCACGGGCTTGACCCGTGGGTCCCCACGCGGGGCGGGGGCTAGACTTGGTGATAGAGGTGGGAAATGTGGTACAGTGTTCGTATGCCATCCATCCTGGACAGCAGAAAAGCCGAGGAGCGCGCGAGTTTCCTTCGACTGTCGCCCATTGAGCGGGCGGAGACCATGCACCGTCTGGTCTCCAATATTCTTGCCCTCAAGGCCGATGCGGAGGGGGTCTCGGTTTATGAAATCTATCAAAGATACCTTCGAGACAATCCACGGCATTATCAACGCCCTGCCCGTTAAGGTTGACATGGCCGTGATTGGCGGCTATGCCGTGATCCTGCATGGGGTCGAACGGACTACCCTTGATGTGGACTTCTGCCTGTACTCGGACTTAATTCGAACATCTGGGACTGATGCGTTCTTCGTCCTGTTGAAGCAACACATTCCGGAACGATTTCGCGCGGAGGTGATTCAGGGGAGCAAGGTTCCCGAGGATCCCTTTAAGCACGATATCATCTTCCTTGAGGATCTCAGGGGCGAATATCCGCGGATGGACCTGCTGATTGCGCGTTATAAATGGGAGCTGGAGGCCATCCAGGGGGCCGAGCATCTTCCGGGTGTCTCCATCCCAGTGCTGACCAAACCGCATCTTGCCGCCATGAAACTGCAGGCCACAGAACTCAAAGATGCCGACGATGTGGCGAACCTCATCCGCTTGATGACTGAGGGAGAAAAAGCAATCACCTTTAAACTTGCCGAACGGACTGGTCGGGACAAAAAGTTGGCCTGCCTGCTTGCACCCCCCGAAGAAGAAGTGCGGGAAATTCCCGATGAGCTTCTTTGGGTCTTGTTGGGACGCGAGGTTGCGCAAATCCGGGTCGTAGAACCGGGCGCACCTTTGGAGGTGCCACCTGCCCACGGTGGCGTTACGAGGTAAAGCCAAGCTGAAAGTGCCGGCGACGGGAGTACTTGAGGCGGCGGAGGACGCGGATTTCGATCTGGCGGATCCTGGCGATAAAGGATTATTGATTACACTCAATACTGCTTGACGCGCCCCAGCGAATCTCTTACTGTTGGCTCACGACCGATGGGTTCGTGGTGGCGATGCCAGTGTTGTGGCCCCAATACTCTTTACATTGATTCCAAGGTCGTCATTCCTGCGAAGCCTGTCCCGGCACGTTTTAAGCCGGGAGCAGGAATCCAGTGTAGAGAAGCTGGATTCCGGGTCAAGCCCGGAATGACAATAAGAGTAAAGAGACTTTTGGGACACTGTGCTGGACGTTCTAATGCATTTGGAAACTGGTGCGGGGAAGTCGGAAGGGGACAGTAAAGATGCAGAAGCAGCCAGAGGGCGCAGCGAGTTACCTCGGCGCCGGCGTCGATGTCGAGCGGGAAGAGCAGGTGTTGTCCCGTGTGATCGAGACGGCGACCGAAACGTTTGCCTTTGTGCGAGGGATCGGGAAACCGGTCCTGCCTATCGGCTTTTTTGCGAACGTTATCGATCTCGGGCACGGGATGGGTCTGGCCCTTTCGACCGACGGGGTGGGCACGAAGCTTATGGTCGCGCAGATGATGCAGAAGTTCGATACGATCGGGATAGACTGCGTGGCCATGAATGTGAACGATGTACTCTGCGTGGGGGCTCGGCCAGTTTCGTTCCTGGATTATATCGCGGTGCAAGAGGCGAATCCGCATCTTATCGGCCAGCTCATGCAAGGGCTGAAGGAAGGGGCGCGTCGCGCAGGGGTCGCCATCTGCGGCGGAGAGATCGCCCAGATCCGGGAGATGCTCGCGTCTGAGCGGGAAGGGTGGGGATGCGATCTGGTCGGGATGTGCGTCGGCCATGTCCCGCTTGATAAGGTGATCGTTGGCAGGTCCGTGACGCCCGGTGATGTCATTATTGGAATCCGAAGCAGCGGGATCCACAGTAACGGCCTGACGCTGGCCCGGCAGGTCCTGTTCACGCAGAACAGGTACACCGTGGACACCAAGTTCGAGGAGTTTGGGCGAACGCTGGGGGAAGAGTTGCTGGAGCCGACCGCCATCTACGTACCGGAGGTGGTGGAGGCGCTCGAACGATCGCTGGCCATCACGGGGCTCGCCCATATCACGAGCGATGGGCTGCTGAACTTGCTACGATTGGACGCACAGCCTCACGCGGTCGGATACGAAATTGACCGGCTCCCTCCGATTCCTCCTATATTTTCTCTGATCCAGCAATCTGGGGGTATCCCCGATCACGAGATGTTCCAGGTCTTCAACATGGGGATCGGGTTCTGTGTCGTCGTCGCTGAAGCAGATGCGGAGTCCTTCCTGGAGATCGTGAAGCATCATGGCCGGGAAGCCTTACAGATCGGCCGCGTGGTAAGCGATCCGGAGCGGAAGGTCGTCATTCGACCCCACGGCCTGGTCGGCCAAGACAATCGGTTCGTGAAGGTGTAGTCAACGATGTGGGTAACGGTCTTCTTCTGCCAGGGGACCGAGGGTTGGCCAGTGCCCAGCGCGGCTTTAAGCTGGGCGCCCGACAGACTTTTGAGATAAGATCATCCGACCGGCACCGCCGCAACCGGGATGATCTTGGTGTGGGTCTTGCCCTCCACTGCGTGGGTCAAGGACCAGCTTGGGCCATGCCCTCGCTCGCCCTAGCCTGCACAGCGGCAGGCGGGCTTGCCACATTTGCGATAACGCGCCACCAGAGAGCCGGGTCGCATATTCCCTACGGATACGAGTTGTGCCCGCAGTGCATCACGTTGCCTTGAGAGTGCATCAATCGGCGGAGTGGATGGTCCCATGGGGCCTACGTTCTGACCGTTACTAAGCCTGTCAGACTTCTACCCCAAGCTCCCTCCCACCGCAACTCTCTACGCAGCCTCACTTTTATGTCATGCACCCGGCAGGGACATTGGCTTTGACTGGTAAAACAGACTGTGATAAATTACGCGTACTTGACCTATCGGTGGGCAGGAGTATAGCCTCTAAGAGATAGCTGTCAGTTGCTAGCTATCATCTGATTTTGAAGGAGGGACGCGATGAGAAGCGGCGGCTGGGCTGTTCGACGGTCCTTTGCACCCACTGTGATCAGTGTGGGGGTATTACTATGGGGCTGCTCAGGGGTGCATCTCAGGCCGGAATCCTACGATTGGGTTACCGGGGAGCGGACTGCTCCCGCTGCTGTGAGCGCAGCCAAGGCGGCTTTGGCCGAGGCTCAAGCCGCAGGTGCGGCGAACTTCAGCGCAGCCCGGTACCCGATGGCCAAGGCGAGGGAGTACATTATCCTCGCTGAGGATGAGCTGTCGGATCGCGATCTGGCGGCGGCGGAGATGACGGCAGGCATCGCCAGGAAGGCCGCAGAGGAGGCCAAGGCTATTGCGCAGCGCGGTAAGTAAAAGCGTTCATTGCGTTCGGCGCTGCACGCTGCACGCACGCACGCTCCACAGGCCATGCTCTGAGCCTGTCGACGGGAGGGGGATCTAGGATGGACTGGAGTTCGAAGACTGGCCGGAGATTCCAGCTCGCGCTTATCTGTGCATCGGTGGCTCTGATGATCGCAGGGTGTGCGACCACCGCGTCGTATCGCCCTGAAAGCGACAGCATGAAGGCTGCCCTCGCCGAGGCGAAGGGCGCGCGCGCCGAGACGCTCGCTCCCGAGCAGTTTGCTGCCGCGGAAGCCTGCCTGGATTGGTTCACTCACGAGGCCACGGAGTTCAATCCGCTTGCAGATCCTGACGCCCGCATACGTGGTAAATGCCAGGCCGCCTTTGCCGCACTGAGGGACAAGATGGCCGCTGCCCCAGTGGCAAGGGTCCCCGCTAAGAAGGTCTCACCCCTGAAGGACATCTTTTTCGACTTCGACAAATCGTCGATTCGGGCGGATGTAATAAAGAGCCTCATCGAAAACGTGCAATGGTTGAAGGCACATCCGACCGCCTCGATTATCATTGAGGGCCACTGCGATGAGCGCGGGACAGGGGAGTACAACCTCGCCCTCGGCCAGCGGCGTGCCAAGTCGGTCACGAACTACCTTGTAGCCGCCGGGATCGATGCCAAGAGGATCAAGACGATCAGTTATGGGAAGGAGCGGCCCTTCGCCACAGGCCACGACGAGTCGACCCGGAAATTGAACCGGAGGGCCCATTTGGTCTTGCAATAGGGGAGGGGGCGATTGCCTCTCCGAACCGGCAACTGGTTGATGTGGTAAGAGTTGGGCCGCTCGCTGATATCATTCAAGGGGTTCCCCCCGGAAGTTGTAATACCGCTTTGCTGCGCTGATCCGCCCTCTCGAGTCAGTCTCTCTTCCGGGAAACCGCCCTGCCCGATGTCGTTAGATTGGACTGCCTGCCTGCCGCGCGTCGCTCGGCGCAGGCAGGCCGCCAGTCTAAGATAGGCGTAACTAATCAGGCGTTTAGGCTGAAGGCTGAAGGCTGAAGGTTCTAAATTATCTCGCAAGGCACGAATCGAGCCAATGAACTACCCCGCAGCAAGCTGTGGGGTATCGTCTTCTGTTCCGGCCCGTCATTCCGTGCTTGACGAGCCTGCCCCGTACTTGATACGGGGGAATCCAGTCGGGCCCTCTGGATACCGGCTTCCGCCGGTATGACGAACTTGCGGCAAGCCGCGGGGAATGAACCCCCAGTAGATTCAAGACCTTTTCGGAGTTTTGTATGATCACGCGACTTACCCCTAAAAGCCTTCAGCTTTCAGTCTATCTACCTTGAGTAGTTACAGATAGGTCACGGATGTCTGAACAGATGATTTACGCGACGTATGATGAGATGCAGGCGGAACGCCTCCGCCTGCATCTGCAACGCTATGGTGTCCCGTGCCGGCTCCGTTCTATGCGAGTCGGCGGGTTTCAGGGGATTACCTTTGGGCCGCTTGGGGAGATCCGGCTGATGACATCCGCTCCGTATGCTGCAAAGGGGAGGCGACTGATCGAGCAGGCCGCTCTAGACGGATTGCTCTCGAATGTACCAGGGAAGGTCGAGGAAGCGGAATGACGGTCGGCATCGATAAGATCAGGACGCTCTGCGAACTGGATGCCATCGTCCGGCAGCGCCGAGCGCTGGGAGAGCGTGTGGTCTTTACCAATGGTTGTTTCGATCTGCTCCACCGGGGACATACCCGCTTGTTGCAGCAAGCGAGAGCGCTGGGTGACCTGCTGATCGTCGGCCTGAACAGTGATGCGTCGGTTCGGCTTCTCAAGGGGCCACTGCGGCCTGTACTCTCGCAGGATGAGCGGGCAGAGTTGCTCTCGGCCCTCACCTCGGTTGACTACGTGGTGATCTTCGAGGAGCCGGACCCGCGCTGCGTCATCGAAGCGCTTGAGCCCGATGTATTGGTAAAGGGCGCCGACTGGGCGAAGGAAGAGGTCGTTGGCCGCGAGACGGTAGAGAGGCGTGGTGGACGGGTCGTCACGATCCCGTTGGTGGAGGGCTCTTCCACAAGCAGCATCATGCGTCGTATCATGGAGATGGCGCCTCCGCAACACGCTGAAAGCTAAGGGCTGAGAGCTGACCTTATGGTAATACGATCGATGGGGCAGTCAGAGGATCTACTGATCCCTGAGATTGTTGAGATCGTGGCTCGACTGGACAGCGGGGCCGACGCGCTGTCTCTGACCGGTCTCTTCGGAGCTTCGAAGGCGTTGATCCTCTCCCAGATCGCTCTCCTGGCGAGGCGTCCCCTCGTGGTATTGGCCTCCTCGTCCGCCGAGGCCGAGCTGCTGGCGAAGGATCTGCAAGTCTTCTTTCACGGACCGGTGGGCTTCCTGCCAGAACGTGATGAGGACCCCGAGACCGGATATCAGCGAATTGCCTGTCTGGCGGGTCTCGCGACCAAGGAGCTTCCCCTGGCGGTTGTCTCGCTCCAGGCTGCCCTCGAACGCCTCTCCCCACCATCGGCCCTCCTGGGAGCAGCCTTTACGCTGTACGTTGGACGACTGATCGCGCGGGATGAGCTTCTAGGCGTTCTGGAGGTAGGTGGCTACCGTCGAGTGAATCAGGTGACAGACCGCGGCGAATACAGCCTGCGCGGGCATCTTCTCGACCTCTTCCCCCCCAAATCCGTCCTGAGCCGTGTCGAAGAGTCCGATCTTCCCGTTCGTGCTGAGTTCTTTGGCGACGAGGTGCTTGAGCTCCGCGCATTCGATCCGACCACCCAGCGGTCCGTCCGCCCAGTCGAACAGGTCTCTATATTGCCTGTTATAGAAGTGCCATTGACGGGTGAAGGGTGTCAGCAGGCCCTGGAGGAACCAGCCGATCTGCTGCAGTACGTCGCGCCCGATGCCGTGTGGGTCCTGGTAGACCAGGCAGGCCTCCAGGCCGCTGCGCGCGATTTCGCTGAACACGGCCTTCGCGCATCGCACCACATCCCCACAGTCCCCCCTTTGGTAAAGGGGGGTGCGGGGGGTTTTTCGCACCTCGACTGGAGTGACTTTGAGCAGAGACTCTCCCTGAGGCCGCGGATCCTCCTGGAAGAATTCTTCCCAGCTCACAGCCTTACGGGAGGGGCGGCTATCGGTTTCCAGGTGCGCACCATCACGGCCTACCGTGGACGAATGATGGAGCTCATACGCGACCTCGAAGAGTGGCGTCGGCAAAGCCGAAGAATCCACCTGGTCTGCAGGAGCGAGGCCCAGGGTCGGCGCCTGGCGGAGGTGCTCAAGGAACATGACGTCGCAGCCTCTCTCGATCCAGGGATGGCGTTGCCAGGCGGGATCACGATCCTCGCCGGCGAACTCAGCGGCGGCTTCCACCTGGATGAGGCGTCACTGACCTATATCACCGAGTCCGAGATCTTTGGGATTCGACACATTCCGCCCCGCCGCTTACGACCGAAGGAGGTCTCCCCCCTCGCCTCGTATCAGGACCTGGCCTATGGCGATTTCGTTGTCCACGAGGACCATGGGATCGGCCTATACAAAGGGCTGCGGCAGCTCGCTGCCGGCGAGACAGAGGGTGACTACCTGCTCATCGTCTATGCCGATCACGCCAAGCTCTACGTACCAACCAGTAAACTCCACCTGGTCTATCGGTATGCGGGCGCTGATGGCAATTCACCCGCCCTTGATCGGTTGGGGAGCGCCTCCTGGACCAAGGCCAAGGAGCGGGTCAGGGCTTCCATCCGCGAGATGGCCCAGGAGTTGCTCACGCTGTATGCGGCCAGGCATGTTGTCAAGGGGCATGCCTTCTCTCCCGATACGCCGTGGCAGCGGGAATTCGAGGCGGGATTCCCGTACGAGGAAACCTCGGGCCAGCTCCGGGCGATCGCCGATGCCAAGGCCGATATGGAGCGGGACCGGCCGATGGACCGCCTGATCTGCGGTGATGTCGGGTATGGTAAGACCGAGGTGGCGATGCGGGCCGCCTTCAAGGCGGTTATGGGGGGAAAGCAGGTGGCGGTCCTGGTCCCGACCACTGTCCTCGCCCTGCAGCATTTCCGGACCTTTTCCGAGCGATTCGGCAACTTCCCGATCAAGGTGGAGATGCTCTCGCGTTTCCGCAGTCGTACGGAGCAGGGCGATGTACTGCGTGGCGTCCGTGACGGCATCGTAGATATCGTCATCGGTACCCACCGCCTGCTTCAGAAGGATGTCCATTTCCGGGATCTGGGGCTGCTTGTGGTGGATGAGGAACATCGTTTCGGCGTAGCGGCCAAGGAGCGCATGAAGCAGATCCGGCGACAGGTCAATGTCCTGACGCTCACCGCAACGCCGATTCCGAGGACGATGTACATGTCGATGCTGGGGGTCAGAGATATCAGCACAATCGAGACCCCTCCGGAGGATCGCCTCTCGATCAGGACGACCGTAGCCAGGTTCGATCAGGCCATCATCAAGGAGGCGATAGAGCAGGAGCTGGACAGAGGGGGACAGGTCTTCTTCGTGCATAATCGCGTGGAAAGCATCCAGAGCGTAGCACGCCTGATCAAGCAGTTGGTCCCCCGGGCGAGGCTGACGGTGGCTCACGGCAAGCTGCCGGAAGAGCGCCTGGAACGGATTATGTGCGACTTCTACAACGGCACGTTTGATGTCCTGCTGTGTACCACCATCATCGAATCCGGTCTGGATGTCGGCGCCGCCAACACCATCATCATTGATCGAGCCGATGCCTTGGGCCTCGCGCAGCTCTACCAGCTTCGCGGACGGGTCGGTCGAGACAAGCATCGAGCGTACGCCTATCTCTTGGTACCGGAGGATGCTATGCTCTCAGAGGTGGCAAAGAAGAGGCTCCAGGCCATCGCGGAGCTGACCGAGCTCGGTTCTGGATTCAAGGTGGCGGCGAGGGACCTGGAGATCAGAGGAGCAGGTAACCTCCTTGGACCAGAACAGCACGGTCAGATCGCCGCCGTGGGATTTGATCTGTACTGTAGACTGATCGAGTCAACGGTCAGGGAGCTGAAGGGTGAAGTAGCTGCGGAGCCCGTCGAGCCTTCCATCAGGCTGGAGGCGGCAGGGTATGTGCCGGAGGCCTACGTGGAGGATCCCAACGTCCGGCTCCAGCTCTACAAACGGTTGGCTGCGCTCACATCTACACAGGAGGTCTCTGCTCTTCGAGAGGAACTGATCGATCGTTTCGGTGAGCCTCCCCATGAGGCAGAGCGGCTGCTGACCGCAATGGCCCTCAAGATCCTGGCCAGGGCGCTCCACATTCGTGAGGTCGATGCTACAGGTAAGACGATCCGTATCGTCTTCAGTGAGTCGCCACCCCTTGCCCCAGCCAAGGTGGCAGCCCTGCTTCGTGAAGAGGGCGGCCGGTTACGCTACATCCCGAAATCCCCCCACCCCCCCTTAACAAAAGGGGGGCACGGAGGGGTTGACGGTGCGGGGGGCGATGCCCTGGAATATGCGGTGGATGGGGGCGACAACATCGCTACCGTTCAGGTTCTGCTGTCGCGACTTCAGGAGTGTCGATGAATAAGGAGGGGTGGCGGGGGACTGTAGGGGCAGGGCTTGCCCTGCCCAAGGCGGGCGCAGCAAGCAGCGCCCCTGCACATATACCCTATACCCTATACCCTGCTTTCGTACTGGGTCTCGTCCTGCTGTGCGCAATTCTAACGGCTTCCGTAGCTCACGCTGTCATCCTCGATCGCGTAGTCGCCGTTGTCAATGATGATGTGATCACCCTGACCGAGGTGCAAGAGGAAGGGCTTCAGGTCATCCGAAGGATCGTACAGGAAACGATGGGGGCGGAGCGAGAGCGACAGCTTCGTGGTACGGAACGCCAGATCCTGGACGAGCTGATTCTCAGGAGGTTGCAACTCCAGGAGGCAAAGAAGGAGAAGATCGAGGCGATCCCTGCGGAGGTTCAGTCCGCCATTGAGGAATTAAAGAAGCGCAACGGGTTGGCCAGCGACGAGGATCTGAGAGCTGCTCTGTCCAGAGAACTGCTCAGCGAGGAGCAGTTTCGGAGGGGGATCGCCGAGCAGGTCATCATGACGAAGCTGGTAGCGAGGCGAGTGCGAGCCAAGGTCGTCGTTCTTGACGACGAGGTCCAGCAATATTACGAGCAACAGCAAGGGCAATTCAAGGACATGTCCCAATTCAAGATGCGCCATCTCCTCGTGGCTGTACCGTCGCAGGCGACGCCCAGTGAGGTATCGCGTGCCAAGAAGCGGATTGAGGAGGCGCAGAGGCTTGTCAAGTCGGGGACCAACTTCCCTGCGGTCGCTCAGCAGTACTCTGAAGGGCCGCTCGCGGTATCCGGCGGTGAGGTCTGGACGATGAAGCGCGGAGATCTCTCGCCGGAGTTGGAGCAGGTCGCGCTTGCCCTGCCGATCGGGCAGGCCAGCGACATCATCACGACTCCGGCCGGCTTTCACCTCATTGTCGTCGAGGAGCGGGTTCCTGGACTGGCCCTTCCATTCGACCAGGTTAAGGAGCAGATTCGCGCCACCCTGTTTAATCAGAAGACTGAGGCCACATTCAAGGAGTGGATCGAGGGTCTCAAGACCAAGGCTAACGTCGAGATGAAATTGTAGGGGCAGGGCTTGCCCTGCCCAAGGCGGGCGTAGCAAGCAGCGCCCCTACACCTTAGTCTTTAGCGGCCTTCTTAAGCCGTCGCTTGAGCAGGAGACGCTTTGCTGTGCTCAGGCGGTCGATGAACAGAATGCCATTCAAGTGATCGATCTCGTGCTGTAGGATTCGCGCGAACAGGTCATCCTCCTCCAGAATGATCTCTTTCTCATTCCGATCATAGGCCTTCACCACCACCTGCCTGAATCGCGAGATTGGCTCCGTCAGGTCTGGGATACAGAGGCATCCCTCGTCCTCTACGATTTGCCCTTCAGCAGCAACCAGCACGGGATTAATAAGGACCATGGGCCGCGCAATCGCGCGATCCTGAGAAGGGTCCAGGACGATGACCCGCTTGAGTGCCCCCACTTGGGGAGCGGCAAGCCCCATGCCTGGGGCCGCATACATGGTTTCCACCATGTCATCGATGAAGCGCTGAAGTTCACCATCGATTGACGTGACTGGCAGCGACCTCTTCCGGATGACGGGGGATGGGTAGAGCAGGATCGACAGCTTCGCCATTCGTATTCTCTTACGTCAGGCCGAGCGTGAGATTTGCATCGGCGTTCAACGAAAGTAAGGATCGCTCGCCGCGTAGAAGGCGAGGGTAGCCGGCAGCCGCGATCATGGCGGCGTTATCGGTGCAGAGAGAGGGCTTGGGGTAGTAGACCTGCACGCCTTCCTCTGCCGCCCGCTCTGTGAGCTTCGATCGGAGCCTGCCATTGCAAGCCACCCCTCCGACCAGGACGAGACGGCGAGAGGCGGACGCCTTCGCCGCCGCCAGGCTCACGCGAACCAGCACATCCACCACCGCCTCTTGGAATCCAGCGCAGATGTCCGCAACAAGATCAGGCTGAAGGCTGAAGGCTGAAGGCTGAAGGACTGCTCCCCCGACACCCTTTACGTAATTGACGACTGCGGTTTTCAGGCCGCTGAAGCTGAAATCGTATGAACCTCTCGGAGGAACCGACCTGGGAAACCGCACAGCGTTAGGGTCGCCCTTACGCGCCCACTCCTCGATCAGCGGCCCCCCTGGATAACCGAGGCTGAGCAACTTGGCCACCTTGTCGAAGGCCTCTCCAGCAGCATCGTCCCTGGTCCGACCGAGCAAGCGGTAGACCCCTGGGGCTGTGGCCAGATAGAGGTTGGTGTGGCCACCTGATGCCACGAGTCCGGTGAAGGGAAAAGATAGTCCCTCATGATCCAGCGTGGCGGCATAGAGATGTCCTTCCAGGTGGTTCACGCCGACCAGTGGGATATTACGGGCAAAGGCGAGCGCCTTGCCGAAGCATAGACCAACCAGCAGGGAACCGATCAGCCCTGGTCCCGCCGTTGCCGCGATCCCGTCAAGCTCGGCGAGGGTCACCCCTGCCCTGGCGAGTGCCTCCTGGACCACCGGCCAGATAACCTCCACGTGACGGCGAGAGGCTAACTCGGGAACGACCCCGCCGAAGGGGGCGTGGAGGGTATCCTGAGAGGCGATCACGGAAGACCGAATTCTCCGGCCATCCTCCAGTACAGCGGCCGCCGTCTCGTCACACGAGGTTTCAATCCCCAAGGTTAGGTGTGCCATTGTGAAGAGCAGCTATCAGCTTTTAGCAGTCAGCTTGAAGCTGATAGCTGATCGCTGCATTTATCACCCTGCGCTCCCTTTCACGAATCCCTTCTCGATGATCTGGCTCGCCTTGAGAATCTCCATCGCCCGCTTTAACTGGACGTCGCTGTTGGGATCGGGCCCCTCGCGCCTGCTAATCTGGAGACTCGCGTCTCCCTCCTCCTCAGAAATCTTCTTCTCCTGCCGTTTCTCAGGACGCTCTTTTCCAGGCTCACTCTCCTTTTCACTGGGGCCACCCTGCGCCTTGCCCATGGTGGGCCGTGGTGCCTCCACGATGATATCAGGCACAAGCCCGGTGCCGTGGATAGATCGCCCCTTCGGCGTGAAGTACTTCGCCGTGGTCAAGCGCAGGCCGGAACCATCGCTCAGCGGAACAACCGTCTGTACTGACCCCTTCCCGAAGGTCTTTGTCCCAAGGATCACCGCCCTCTTCCAGTCCTGAAGGGCGCCCGCGACGATCTCGGAGGCGCTGGCGGAGCCCCCATTCACCAGGACCACTATAGGGACTCTGGGAAACTGAGCCCCGTGTTCGGCTGAGAAGCGGAGATTCTGGTTCTTGAGCCGACCCTCGGTGTAGACGATGAGCTGTCCTTGGTCCAGGAACAGATCGGACACCTGAACGGCCTGATTCAGGAGGCCACCCGGGTTGTTGCGAAGGTCCAGCACCATGGCCGACACCACGCCCTGTCCCAACTGCTCGATCGCCTTCAGGAGGTCTTTCCCTGTCCGCTCCTGGAACGAACTGATCCGGACATAGGCGATCCCATCGCCCAGATCCTTAGCCTTGACGCTCTTCACCTCGATAACTTCCCGAACCAACGTCAGCTCGAACGGGCCAGAGGACTCCTCACGGAGGATAGCCAGGGTGACGCTCGTGCCCTTGGGGCCGCGGAGCTTTTTCACCGCCTCCATGAGGGTCATCTCTTTGGCCGGGTTCCCGTCGATCTTCACAATCCGGTCGCCCGGATGAATGCCGGCCCGATCGGCGGGGGTCCCTTCGATTGGCGCTACCACCGTGAGCATCCGATCCTTGACCGCGATCTCGATCCCCAGGCCGCCGAACGAGCCCTGGGTTTCGACCTGCATCTCTTTGAAAGTATCGGGCGGCATGAAGGCGCTGTGAGGATCGAGTACCTCCAGCATCCCTTTAATGCCGCTGTAGATAAGGTCACCGGGCTTCGTCTCCTCCACGTAATTCGCCTGGATCAGCGATAGGACCTCGGTGAAGACCTTCAGCCGCTCATAGTTATCCTCTACAGCCGTGACCTCATGGTTGCCGCCACCGATGATCAACAGCACCATGGTCAATACAACTACCAGACATTTTTGCCCCTTCCGAAAAAGATCTTTAGATCTCATCGATTCCTCCCAGTTAATCAGCTATCAGCATTCAGCTATTAGCTGATGGCTGATAGCTGACTGCTGTATTTAGTTAGGGGCAAGCCAAGCCACTGGATCCTGGGGCCCGCCCCGATGTCGCACTTCGAAATAGAGCTGTGATCCGGTCACTGACCCAGTATTACCTACCAACCCGATAGCCTGCCCCTTCGCCACTCGATCGCCCACCTTGACGAGGAACTCTGCGGCATGCGCATAGACGGTGTAGTAGCCTTCCCCGTGGTCAAGGACGATCAAGCGGCCATACCCTTTGAACCACTCGGCGTACAGCACAACGCCTTCAAAGACCGAAGCGATCTTTTGTCCCTCGGGAGCACGGATCTCGACGCCGTGGTTGAAGGTTATCGTCCTATAACGTGCGTGCTCCTGCCGGCCGAAAGTAGAGACCATGTCGCCGGTCGTCGGCCACGGCAAGCGGCCCTTGAGCAATGCAAACGAGCCAGGTGGTCCTTCAGGGAGGCTCGGTACCCGCAACGAATCCGGGCGAGGCGCTCTCTTGACCTGAGACCGCGACTGCTGCTGCAGACGCCCGATGAGACCATGTAGTTCGCGGGACGCTAGCTCCAGCTCCTGGACGGCAGCCAGATGGGTTTTTTTCTGCTCCTGAACATTGGCCAGCAACAGGCGTCTGGCATGCTGCTCCTCCAGGATCTCTTCGCGCTTTGCTGTGACGGCCTTCTGACCCATAGTCAGCTCAGCCTTCGATTGTTCCAACTCGGCCTGTTGGGCGCCCAGGGTCTCGATGACAGCCGTGTAGGCAGCAACCATCCGCTGGTCCTGATTCGCAATTGCAGCGAGGTATCGTACGCGGCGCCCTGCGCCAGACAGATTCTCCGAGGACAGGAGGGCCTGGACGTAGCCATACCGCCCCTGCTTGTAGATAGCGCGGACACGCATCCGGAACAGGCCCTGTATTGTGTCCAGGTGAGTTCGGGTCAGCCTGATATCGCGCTGGGTGGTCTGAAGCCGTTCCGTACTCACCTTTAGCCTCGCCTGCAGCTCCTTTAGCTCCCGTCCCTTCTGCTGAAGCTCCCGATCAATCCGAGCCAACTCATCGGAAAGTGATCGCTCCTTCCGTGCCACCTGCTGCGCCTGCTTCCGCTCCCGATCCAGTTCCCTTTTTACCTGTTTGAGCTCTTCGCGCTTCTCGCGGAGACGCGAAGATGGTCCTGTTCTTGTTTCGACTGCCAAGCTGGATGGCGGGCAGAAGAGAAGGGCCGCCATGAGAGCCACCACTACCCCAAGGGCAAGAGGCGAACGAGCCATTGTCCCCATTCGAGCGACTGCCGGCTACATCTTCAGGAAGCGGCTGACAGCGATCGAGCTACCCAGAGCGCCGATCACTGCGCCCCCGCCCACCAAACCTGCCATCATCGACGATTCCAGGAATCCTTGACCCGCCGCTGTCGGGAAGAGCTGGGAGGCCAAATTGAAGGTCGGTGCGACGGATCGGTAGGCCGCGAACAGTATACCCAAGGCGAGCACGGCGCCAAGGCTGCCCTGAAGCATCCCCTCCACCAGGAAGGGGGCACGGATGTAGGCCTTAGTCGCACCTACGAGGCGCATGACCTCAATCTCCTGTGCACGGGCATAGACTGCGAGCCGAATGATATTCGAGACAATCATAGCTGACCCTAGCGTCAGCACCGAACCGATTATGATGCCGAGCAGCCTGATGAGCCGTGCGGCATGGGAAATTCGCTCGACCAATTCCTGCCAGTACTGAATATCCTCCACCCCCTCAAGGCGGCTCAGGAACGTGCTGAGCCCTTTGAGAGCCTCCGGGCTTTGATGCCCTTCGCGGATCTTGAGTTGGAACGAAGCGGGGAGCGGATTATCACCTAGGCCCTCGAGGAGACTTTCCTGCCCCTTGAGTTCCCGGCGGAAGTTTGTGAGCGCCTCCTCCTTCGTCGTGAAAGTGAAGGCCTTGACGGCCGCCTCGCTTTCGATCCGTCGCCTGAGCATCTCTAGCTGCAACGGGGTGATCTGATTATCCAGAAAAACAGAAACCTGAAACTGTTCCTTCCACTCAGTAACAAGCGCGTTGAAATGCTGGATCAAAAGGAGAAAGATGCCGATGATGACAAACGACACTGTGATGCTGGCGATTGACGCCAAGCCACCCCACCCAGCGCGAACCATGTTGATCAGGGCATGAGCCAACAGATGCTTCAGTTTCTCAATCATCACCTACTCTCTACCCTACACCCTTTTCTGCTGAGCCGGATCTGTCGGCCGATTCACCCGCTGCCATTCCTCGACGATCCTTCCTTGTTTGAGAAATACTGTGCGACAGCCCGCCTCCTCTGCCAGTTTGAGATTGTGAGTGGCCACCAGGACGGTGGTCCCCTGCGCGTTAATCTCAAAAAGAAGTCGTATGGCGTCTGTGGCCTGTTCAGCATCCAGGTTCCCGGTTGGCTCATCGGCCAAGAGGATGAGAGGATCATTCATCAGCGCCCTCGCCATCGCCACCCGCTGCTGCTCGCTGCTTGACAGCTTAGACGGAACTGTCTGTGCCTTGTGAGAAAGCCCCACCAGCTTCAACAGTTGTGCGACCTTTTGCCGTGCCTGTATCGTCGTTTTGCCGGCCACCAGGGCCACCAAGGCAAGGTTCTCCTCGATAGTCCGGTTGCGAAGGAGCTTGAAATCCTGAAAGACGATCCCCATGGTCCGCCTCAGATACGGGATTGCCCTCGGTTTCATGCGGACGGTAGTGCGGCCATTGACCAGGATCTGACCAGAGGTAGGAAATTCGTCGCAAAAAATCAAGCGGAGTAGCGTACTTTTTCCGGCACCGTTGGGACCAGCCAGGAAGACCATCTCCCCTTTGTGAACATGAAGATCAACATCGACCAAAGCCTCCAGATCTTTTCCAAACGTCTTGTATACATGAAACATCTGGATCATAGCGAAACAGCCCTGGTTGACCTCCTTGCATCTTCTCTTCCGCTGGCCCACGGCAGGGCCACAGGCGAGAGCCCATTCTCACCTCTCCTTGAGCCCCCCACGTTAGCCCCTTTTCAGAATCAATGCAACTAAAAACCTTCCCGGGGGTGCACGACATAAAAGTGAGGCTGCTTAGGGAGTTGCAGTGGGCGCGGGCTTGGGGTATAATTCTGACAGTCTTATTAACTGTCAGAAAGGAGGCCCCATGGGACCATCTACTCCGCCGATTGATGCACTCTCAAGGCAACGTGATGCACTGCGGGCGCAACTCGTCTCCGTAGGGGATATGCGGCCCGGCTCTCTGGTGGCGCGCTATCGCAAGTGTGGCAAGCCCTCCTGCCGATGTGCGGGTCAGGGCGAGCGAGGGCATGGCCCCAGCTGGTCCTTGACCCATGCGGTGGAGGGCAAGACCCGGACCAAGATTATCCCGGCCGCGGCGGTGTCGCAGACCCTGGAGCAGATTACAGCATATCGTCGGTTTCGTCGCCTGATCCGTGAGTTGGTCGATGTCAGCGAAAAACTGTGTAACGATCAGCTTAAAGCCCCCCAGGCGGCCGAACCCTCGGCGGCCAAAAAGGGGGCTTCAAAAGCGCCTTCGTTGCCGAGATCGAAGCCGAGGTCGACGCGCTGATCGGTCCGGGCACGGCCGAGGGGATCGACTTCGAGGCGATCGAGACGGCGGTACGCCGACAGGCGCTCGGGGTCGCCTGTCGCGCGGTGGAGGGGCGCCTCAACGCCGACGAATCCGACCACGCCGGCCCGCAGCTTGCGTGTGGGTGTGGTGCAGCGGCCCGCTATGCCGGCCGCCACGCCAAGACGATCACCACGGCGCT
>NZ_NVQC01000028.1 GCF_003044035.1 Candidatus Methylomirabilis limnetica | reverse complement strand
CAAGGGAAATCGTGTCTAAGGATCCGTGGGTGGTGTATCCCGGCAACCCTCAGGGCCGGCATATTAGAGAGCAGGGTGCGAAGGGCTGCGAACTGGTGACCGTGGAGGAGGGAAGCATCGCCACAGATGGCAAGGTGATCCCTCTTTTTTCACCTGTTCCCAAGCTCTACATCGCCATCGACGGGACTGGCGTTCCGGTTGTTCCATCCGAGACCGAAGGGCGCAAGGGCAAGCAAACACCCATAGCAAAGACTCGGGAAGCCAAATTGGGATGCGTCTTTACCCAGACCCAACTCGATCAGAAAGGGTTCCCCATCCGTGACGAGGATTCCACCACTTACGTAGGAGCCATTGAGACGGCAGAGGAATTTGGCAAAAGGATTTATGCCGAGGCTGTGCGTCGAGGTGTGACTCGGGCTCAGAAGGTTATTCTTTTGGGGGATGGCGCTGTATGGATTCGCGGGATCGGCGACGAGCATTTTCCGAACGCGATTCACGTCGTGGATCTGTTTCATGCCTTGGAACACCTGTGGACTATTGGAAAGCTAGTGTATGGATCGACGGGAGAAGAAGTGACACGATGGTTTAAAAAGCAAAAGGATGAACTGAAAGAAGGCGATGTAAAAAAAGTCATTGCTGCCATCAAACGACTGCAGCCGCAGAACCCGTCGGTTTGGGGGGAAGTTCAAAAAACAGTGGGGTATTTTGAGACGAATCAAGATCGCATGCTCTATGCTGAATGGATAAAGCAGGGCTTGTTTGTAGGATCCGGAGTTATTGAAGCCGGCTGTAAAACGATCGTGGGACAACGGCTCAAACAGTCGGGAATGAGATGGACTGTCAGAGGGGCCAACGCAATTATCGCCCTACGTTGCTGTCAGATCAGTGGCCGGTGGGAGGAGTTTTGGGGAAATCGGGCAACGGGGTGAGAAGCTTACCCATAAATTTGTCTTACACCCAAACCGTCTGCCAGGCTTGACTTCGGCATGGAGAGAGTGATAGAAGGAGGGTTGGTCGCTGATATTCACTACATACCGCCCCAAGGTTAGCCAGTAGCTTTAGGACCGCGCCCTTGGCTACTCCGGTCATACGGACAGTGGACCGACTTGAGCGGTCAAGCATGTCAAGAGAATAATCACTTGACCGAAGAAAGAAGCTGTGACTAATATACCGATATGAGGTTTATAGAAAAACCTCAACGGGAAATGAATGCGAGGGGAACATGCTTGACCGGGAATATCACTATTTTAAGACCCACGAAAGCGACCTTATAGAGCGCTACAATGGCAAATTTATTGCCATTGTAGATGAAGAGGTTGTAGGGGTTTTTGATTCAGAACTAACAGCCTACCAGGAGATGAAGAAAAAATACGGCTTGGGGAAGTTCCTTCTTCAGCATTGCGTGCCTAGCAAAGACCGCGTCATCCAACGCTACCATTCGCGTGTGGCGTTCGGCTAACCGTCTAATTTCATCCGCAGTTACTGAGTTCCGCAGTGAAATTCCTACCTGGCCTCAGAGCCTTTACCACCAAATCCAACGGAATTGTCAGGGAACTACTGAATCAGGTTCATATCAGTGAAGCGTATGACCCAGCAACGGGCCAACCTGAGCCAATTAAACGGCCATACATTGCCGTTTGGGATTGTGGAGCCACAGCTACTGTCATTAGCCCAAAGATTGCCCAAGAACTAAATCTTCAACCAAGTGGTAAAGAAAATGTTCACAGTGTTGGCGCTGGTGATCAGAGTCATGAATATGAAGCCAATACATACCTGGTCAACATTTACTTGCCCAACAACGTCTGGATTGTTGGTGTTCGTGTTTCCGATGGAGGGATCGCTGGGGCGGACGTCCTCTTAGGCATGGACATTATTGCGTTTGGTGACTTTGCGATTACAAATCATAACGGGCACACGCATTGGACGTTCAGGACGCCATCAAATGAACCGATCGATTTTGTTGAGGAAATTAATGAACACAACAGAAAGCATGGAATCCATGCGGTGCCTCTGAGTCAAGATGAAAAGCGGAAACAAAGGAATCGAGACAAGAAGAGGAAAAAAGCTAGGCACAGATAGAATACTTACCTTTCTCCCTTTCCCCATCTGACGTGAGCAGCCTTTCTAGCAATCTTGCTTCTTTCTAAGGTGTCAGTTTTTCTGCCCTAGCTTTTCCGCCTTTGAGACCACCGAGCCTACCAAGTAGAACAGCGGCAGGATTCTTTTGCGAGATGCTCTCACTGGCGGGTTTTTCTCCAGTCGCCACTTGGACGACTGAGACGGCGAGCAGGTTAATATCCGAGGGTGGCTTCTTGCTTGTGCGCTTAGGCATACCCTAAATGCAGGGCTGCCGACATCTGCTGGCAAGCCCTGTCCATTTTCAAACTGACCCAATACCGCGGCGGAACAGCACTTGACTGATCAAGCCCTAGTGCCGATGCTTAAAGCATGAAACTACCCGCCGCATTCGGAAAGCTAACGTGACAACTAGTTAATGCAGTCTATTGTGAGGGGGTGCTGTCCAAATTTGAAGGGCATACAGGTTTGATTGGTATGTATTTTGCTTCTAGTCCCAGTGATGTTATGCTAGCGTCAAAAGCTCTACGAAGCACAAAAACCAATGAAGTTGCGAAGCGACTGAAAGAGTTGCCACCAGACTGATCGAAATATTGCCGGAGAAAATGATACCAAAAAGTCCTAACGATCGCGGTCGGCGAGGAGAGCGCAATGTCATCGGATATCAAGACTCTTCCATTTGTGGAGGATCGTGGAACAGCTACAGCTTAGATCCCCCTGTGCGTCCCGTGGCGCGGCGCAGTCGCCAATCACAGCCCAGGAAGACTCCTAACCATCCGACTCAATCAGTACGGCGCTTGGCTGACAGCTAATGCATATTGAAATAAGGACACCAGAGCAGAAATTCCCAGAAAATCAACTGTATGGTTTCTTTTTCCAGTTCGTTCTTGTTGCCATACCCCTCGGTCTAGGAATATGGCGCTCGCAGATTGATTCAGCAAGGAGCCCGAATGAGGCAGTAGCATTCTGGACTTGCATTATTTTGTACTTTTTTGTCATATTTCCGTTCAGCCACTTCAAGCGGCGCAAGATGCAGGCAACAGCCAATCAGAGCACTCTGGACCAGATCAATACGCACCTCAAGCTTGTTAACGATGTCCTGATGGATCTAAGGGCTGTCCTTGTATCAGTGAGGCGGCTGACAAACAACACCATGTACGGTCTGGAACGTTTTTTTGCCGGCCAGCCAACTCTGATGGAAATAGTTGAACACGCAAGGTTCAATTACGCAGAAATTGTAGAGGTGATCCTGAAGGAAGTTTTCTGGGTGGTTGCTAAGGGCAACCGGGATCTGAATATTCATCTTACTGTCGGTTTCCTCATGCCGATTGGGCAGAAGCTTCAGGTGGTCGCATATGTAAATTCAGACAACTCCCCCTCCTCGAACAGAGAAGGCTTTATATTGAATGAGGGTTGCGCGGGAACATGTTGGGCAGAAAAGGCAATCGTTGTTGTGCCAGATGTTCGCAAGGATGACCTACATGGCCTTACATCAAAGAGCCAGCGACACCACCGCATAAAATCGATAGCTTGTTTTCCTGTGATGTTTACCGATAAACTCGACAAGTCTCAAGAATTCGTAGGTGTGCTATCATTGGACTGCGATGTGGCTGATTACTTCAGAGATGAGGCTCGATTTAAGGAAGCGGTAAGAACTACATTAGAACCTTTTTTTGCCCTTATAAGGTTTACTTATAGACTTCATCTGCTATTAAGTAAGGCTCTACCTGCGACCCAGAACGCAAAGGAAGTTTCATTAGAAACAGGAGGGGTGCATGGAAGCAAAGGCTAGAGAGGAGAAAGTCGCAGCGGAGAGACAAGAATCCCAGGATTCAATGTCGCAAGAGTCCCGGCGTTTTGAGGATGAGGAAACTGACCTGTTGGTCCTTGAGATCAAACCCTACTGGCAAACGCTGCCGAAGGACAGCAGGAACTACATCCGTCGCTTTCTATACAAGGCCCTCACGGTCTAGCCAAGAGTCGATCTCTGATCTCTGGCCAGCAAAGTAGGAAAGTGATGGCCCCTGGTTTCCTTACTGCACCTAAATCCCTTCGAAAAACAGGGCGGTCTTTGAGCAGTTCTACCCATTCGACTTCCCATCCACAAAATCCTCTAAACTCCCCACACGATCCGTCACCCCAGCCGCTATCGCCGGAGTCGTTCGCAGGCTACCATAAACGACTCGCACACCAAGACCTTCCCGCATTTCTCCCTGCCGCTAAACTCTTTAAAAGATTCCACCCCCGTAATGTGGACTCCCCGGAGGGTGGATTAGTAGTGGTGAGCTAGGTGCGCAAGCGCGGCATTTCCGAAGGACGTTTGCGACAATACGGCCCGAAGAGTTTGCGGTTCGCTACCCTTTGCCCAACTCGTCTTGGAGTTTCCTGAACCTTCAGGACATTATGTCCACGCTAACCTACACGAGTATCGAAACGCCTGGCCGAGTTCAATCGGAATGGGTGGCAACTTTGATCGGAATACGCAACACTGCACTTTTGGCAACGTTATGGTTATAAAATGCACTTTCGGCCAACATATGCTGTAAACAGCGCCGAGGTGGAGAAATGCGTGCGATTTAAAATCAACAGATTACGATTCCGTCGTGGCCACATTACGATTAAAAATTGGCCAAATTATCGAGTAAGTCACAAGAGAAAATTGGTTCTTCCGATCTCCCCCTTTGGCAAAGGGGGATCGAAGGGGGTTTCTCCCTCCGCCCTCCGGCGCATCATGGTGTCCTCCATTCAAGATAAACCCCCGCCCCCTTTTTCAAAGGGGGAAACGGTTAGTCCCCCTCTTTGGAAAAGAGGGTTAGAGCCTGCCCATGCGGGCCTGCCCCGGCATGTGTTAAGCCGGGGGGAGATTTTCCACCCGTAACTGAATGGTTACCTTGGGATTGCAGATTTGGTTGTGAACAGGTAAACTTTCGTGTATCATCAGTGGGGAATTCTTGCCCAAAGCATAGTAAAAGTGTAAGAGGTGAAGGATCTTTGGAGGAAGCTTGTCGCGATGACAAATAGAATCAACAGCATTACAGCGAACATCTCGTCCCAGAACACTGACCAGTTGAAGGCCGCCCTGGCGGAGGTCTCTACGCTTTCCGACCTCTCTTACGAGGAAAAGCAGGAGTTGGCAGCAGCGATCTCCACTACCTTTTACCGGGACCCCTCCGGCGATGAGGAACTTTCTCAACTCATTGATCAGAGCGAGTTGATCCTGGCCTCCCTTGGCGTAGAGGTGGCTGGATGGACTATTGAGCAACTTGTTGAGGCTGATGCGGAATCGGCGGAGCATTTCGCCGGCGCCTTAGGGCGCATCGGCGCACCTGCCGTAGATCTGCTTCTTTCCCGGTTCGACACGAGCAAGGGCGACGACTATTCTCAGATCAACCTCCTGTTGGCGGCGGGACATTTCACCGATCCGGCCATTGCCAGGGTCCTGCCTGAGGCCTTGAGGTGCGCAGGGTCTGCCAATAAGCAGGTGAAGTCCGCCGCCTTTTACTGTATGGGGCGGATTTTCAACCGCATTGCCCCCGAAACGATCAGTGACGCGGACCGGTCGACGCTGTTCGATAAGCTGTTCGTCGGCCTTTCAGATCCGTCGGCCCTTGTTCGCAGGCATGCCGTGCGCGCCATAGGGAAAGGCGTTCGCCACTCCTATTTCACGTCGGGGCAGGTGGAGAAAAGCCACAATGCTCTTCGTGCCATCCTCGGAATGGATCACTTCGACTGGGACGATGCCTTTATCGTTCGCAGTGAGGCTGAACATCAACTGCACTACTGCCATGGCAGCTCTAAAGAGAGCGAGAACCCATCCAGGGGCAGGTACCACCAGGATTTTACGATACTTGAAAAGCGAGAACTGTGCGCCAACACCTACTACTTTAAGGTGAACGCGCCGCTTCTCGCGAAAAAGATACAGGCCGGGCAGTTCATCATCATCCGTCCCAACCTTGACAGTGAGCGCATCCCCCTCTCCATCGCCGGATGGGACAGGGAAAAGGGGTATCTCGAACTCGTCATTATGGCTGCCGGCAGGACATCCACCGAGGCCACGATGAAAAACGTAGGCGACAGTATCCAGGACGTCGTCGGGCCGCTGGGCCAGCGCTCCCATGTTGCCAAATATGAGGGGGCCTGCGTGGTGCTCGGCGGCGGCTACGGTACGGGCGCCGTCATTCCCACGGCACGGGATTTGAGGCAGCTCGGCAATAAGGTCTACGGCATAGTGGGCGCCCGCACGAAGGACCTGCTGATACTGGTGGACGAACTTAAGGCGGTGTGCGACGAGGTATTCGTCACCACCAATGACGGGTCGGTTGGTATTCAAGGCTTCGTCACCCATGCGCTGGAGAAGATCATGGAGAGGGAGAAGGTGTCCATGGTTTTGGCGGTCGGCCCCGTGCCGATGATGATGGCCGTCGCCAAGGTGACGGAGGGGAAGGGAATAGAAGCATGGGTCTCGCTGAACGCCATCATGGTGGACGGCACCGGCATGTGCGGTGCCTGCCGGGTGACGGTGGGCGGCAAAACCAGGTTCGCCTGCTATCACGGGCCGGATTTTAACGCGTACCAGGTGGACTTTGGCGAGCTGGTGAAGCGTCAGCAGATGTTCGTGGCACAAGAAAAGATCGCCTTCGAGGCGATGCAGCGATAAGGGAGAGGCGCGAATATGGCAGAAGCAACTAAGGGATTAAGTTCAAAGGAGCGGATAAAGAAGCCTCGCAATCTTATGCCCTTGCATCCGGCAGAGTTGCGCATTCTCAGTTGGACGGAGGTGCCCATCGGCTACTCACGAGAGCAGGCCATGGACGAGGCTATACGATGCATTCAGTGCAAGAAGCCGGAATGCGTACCCGCGTGCCCAGTGGGCATTGACATCCCTGCCTTCATCAAACTGGTTGAAGCGGGGGATATCGCTGGCGCGGCTGGAAAGATTCGGGAGACCAACTTCCTCCCCGCCGCATGTGGGCGGGTGTGTCCCCAGGACAAGCAGTGCGAAGCGGTGTGTATCGTAGGCAAGAAGAATGACCCGGTGGGTATCGGCAACCTGGAGCGGTATGTGGCGGACTACGAGCGGGAGCACAAGCTGGACCGTACTCCGGTCATCCCACCTCCCACCGGCAAGCGAGTGGCTATCATCGGCGCCGGTCCAGCGGGGCTTACCTGCGCCTACGAGCTTCGCACCCGCGGTCACGAGATCACGGTGTTCGAGGCATTCCATCGGGGCGGGGGTGTGATGGTATACGGTATCCCCCGGTTCCGCCTGCCACTGGAGGTCATCGACGAAGATCTCAAGCTGCTTGAAGATATGGGAGTGGAGTTCGTCTATAACATGGTGATCGGTAAGATCCTCACCATCGAGGACCTTCTGGAAAAGGAAGGGTTCGATGCGGTGTTCATCGGCACCGGCGCAGGCTTGCCAAAGATGCTGGGCATCCCCGGCGAAAACCTGAATGGTGTCTATTCCGCCAACGAGTACCTCACCCGAATCTACCTGATGAACGCCAACGAGTTTCCACGCGCTTCCACGCCCCTCTACCAGGGTAAGAAGATGGCGGTCATCGGTGCGGGCAACACCGCCATGGATGTGCTCCGCACCGGGAAGAGACTTGGGGCGGATGTTACCTGCTACTACCGCCGCTCCCATGAGGAGGCCCCGGCCAGGACGGAGGAGTTGGAGCATGCCGAGCAGGAGTTCATCGACTTCAAGTGGCTCTCCAGCCCTGTGGAGTTCATCGGCGACGAGCGCTACTTCGTCAAAGCCATCAAGTGCGAGGTGATGAGGCTGTCCGAACCGGATGAGTCCGGCAGAAGAAAGCCCCTCCCAACCGGCGAGTACTTCATCGATGAGGTGGATACGGTAGTCTTCTCATTAGGGTGCGAGGTGAACCCGGTCATCCCCAGCATGACGCCAGGGCTTCGGGTCAACAAGTGGGGTGTCGTCATGGTGGACCACACGACCTACCACACGAGCAAAAAGGGGGTCTTCGCGGGTGGCGACGTCGTTACCGGCGGCTCCACGGTCATCCTGGCCATGGGGCAGGCAAAGCAGGCTGCCGGGTACGTCCATGAATACCTTATGGGTCAGTTCAACTACGAGCTCAACATTTCTACTGATCCCAACGCCCCTGGCGTGCAGTGGGAAGGGCGCTTTGCCAAGGGGAAGCGATAGACTCCGCTTCTAATCGACAGACATCCCCCGGCGTGGACCGACTCGCGGGATAGGTGTCTACGTGGTGCGCAATGAGCGCCTGCCATTACTCGCCCCCGACGCGTTCGACCGCTTCTCGTTTCAATTCACGCGTATAGGCCATCCCCGGACTCCCTATTCTATTCGGTTCTTCCGGGTGTTCCGTGGGTACCCGGGCCTTCCAGCATCCCCTCCCCCCACTGAGGGGGAGGGACACAGCTACCCTCTTCCCCGGAAGGGATATTGATCCCCCTCGTACCCACGCTAATGCCGGAAGAACCTTCTATTCTCGCATTGGACGACGCTTCTTCTGTTGCGGTTCTGAATGGAGGAGAGCTTATGACGTCGAGCGCTCGTGCCCGCCTGCTTATCTCGTGTCCTGACCGTCCAGGCATCGTTGCGGCCGTCTCGCAGTGCTTGTGTGAACAGGGCGCCAATATTGTGCACTCGGACCAGCATACCACCGACCCGGCAGGGGGCGTCTTCTTCATGCGGATCGAGTTCGACCTCCCGGAGTTGGACAGCCGTGGCGCTTCACTCACGAGAGCCCTCGAGCCGATCGCCAGCCGGTTCCAGATGGATTGGAAGTTGGCGTACGCTGCCCGCCTCAAGCCCATGGCCATCTTTGCGTCGAAGGAGGACCACTGCCTGCTGGAGTTGCTCTGGCGGTGGAGGGCTAAAGAAATGGTCGCTGACATCGCCATGGTGGTGAGCAATCACACCGACCTGCGCGGACTTGTAGAGGCCTACGGCATTCCCTTTCACCACATCGCGGTTACGCGGGAGAGACAAGATCAAGCCGAGGCCGCACAGCTTCAACTGGTCGAAGGCAAGGTTGACTTGATTGTCATGGCCCGGTATATGCGAATCCTCTCGCCATCTTTTATCCGACGCTTTCCCAACCGGATTATCAACATCCACCACAGCTTTTTGCCGGCCTTTGTCGGGGCGGATCCCTATGCACAGGCGTACTCTCGTGGGGTCAAATTGATTGGCGCCACGGCGCATTACGCTACCGAAACGCTGGATGCCGGGCCGATCATCGAGCAGGATGTGGAGCGGGTAGATCACCGCAACAACGTGGAGGACCTGAAGCGGATCGGCCGCCACGTGGAGCGGATGGTGCTGGCGCGGGCCGTCACCTGGCACTTGGAGGACAAGGTGCTGGTGTACGGCAACAAAACCGTGGTGTTTGCCTAGTCACTGGCGCGATGGGAGTGTGTGGATGCATGAACCTCTTCTGACAGCCATCGGCAAGGATCTATCGGTTCGTTCGGCCAGGGCGGCGAAAACTGGAGAAGGCGTGCTCGATGAGAGCACGTTCAACACTATAGAAGTCGATCGACTCTTTGATGCTGTCAATTGCGCCAGTACCGTTGTCGGGCAAGCAACGCTTTACCGCTCATTAGCCCACCCGTTGAATTCGGTCGAGGCCATCACGGCCAAGCAGGACGCGCTCAAAGAGCTGGACTCGAAGGCTGATCTGAGGATACAAGTCGAGGGGTTGGTGCAGCATGCCGCAAAATATGAGGAGGAATTTTACCGACTGCTGTTTGGGACCTTTGTCGGCACCTTCGGGAATCCCCTGGGCAAAATGGAGACAGGGAGCTTTGGGCATGCAACGTACCGGCAAGGGACGAAGCTCATGCTCGATCTCGTCAAGGGCGCCCAAGGCCTGCCCACACCCGAAAGCCCCTATCTTCGAGCGCGTCTCGAAGCTCTCAAGGCGTTTGGTTCCACGCGATCGCATGCCTTGATGAAAGGGCCTGTCTACCTGACGGAAAGGGCAATCAGGACGAAGGCTGAAAAGTGGTTACTGGCCCCTGCCATCAAATTCAGACCAACCCTCTTCAAGCCACGATTGATTATCACGCTCTTGATTGCCATGGGTCTCCTGCTACATTACGCCCCAGCTCTTGGGGTCTCCCGACACGCGATGCCCGTCTTGATGGTTGTCTTACTCCCCTCACTCCTGCTGTATGGACCTCTCATCGGAGGTTTTGACCGGGACAGTATCATCTATCCCTTGCGGGATGGGTATAGAGACTCACGCGATGTGCAGCAGGCATTAGAGGCTTTGGGGCAGATCGATGAGCTGCTGTCCTTTCACCGCTATGCCAAGGCCTTCGGGAGTTCTACCGTTTTACCGACGCTCATCGAATCAGATCAGCACGCGATGGTCTTGAAAACGGTCAGAAACCCTATCCTGGGAAAAGGGAATGTCGATTACGTACCCAACGATATCAACCTGAACGGGGCTCGATTGACGTTTATTACCGGCCCAAACGGAGGCGGGAAGACCGCTTGCTGTAAAACCATTGCCCAGGTGCAACTGTTGGCGCAGATCGGTTGCTATGTGCCTGCCGAACAGGCGCAGGTCTCGGTGGCTGATCGGATCTTCTATCAGGTTCCGGAAAGCAACTCGCTGGCTGATCGGGAGGGGAGATTCGGGACGGAGTTACAACGCACGAAAGCCATCTTTTTCGCATCGTCGCCCAGAAGCCTGGTCGTTCTGGATGAACTGGCGGAAGGAACCACCTATCAAGAGAAGCTGGAAATCTCCCGCACCATCCTCGGTGGATTTTACCAAGTCGGCAATAATACGATCCTGGTTACCCACAATCACGAGTTGGCGGAGCAGTTTCAACAAAGAGATGTTGGATCGTATCGCCAGGCAGAATTTATCCATGGCTCCCCAACCCATCGGTTGATCGAGGGGATCTCACGAGTGAGCCATGCCGATAAAGTCGCTCGACGAATCGGCTTTGCGAAAGAGGATATCGAAAGGCACCTGGCTGAGCGAGGCTATGTAGGTGGGTGCGAGACCTCGTCTGAAGGGAAGTAAGCGACTGACTACTTACAACGCGTCTGCTCTGCCACTCTGTTGACTCATCGTAACTACTGAGGTAGATAGACTGTAGTCTTTTAGACTGTAGGAACGCGCACGGATGAGCCAGGCGTCTCCGAATGCGACGCGAAAATAATGGAGATCGAAAAGGTTCTGGACTCCTTGATTCGGTCCATGCGCAAAGACTAACAGCCTTCAGCCTAAACACTTGGGTAGTTACGTTTTTTCTCCACTCGCAGTAGCCGAATATTTCAAAATTGACAAGCCGAGTCTCCTTCCGTACAATTCCCTCCGTCTTACAAAAAGCGTTGAATCTTCTCGCCAGATCAGACTTCAATATCGGTAACACTCATTACGTATCGTCCTGTGTGATGGAGTGGAGTTGAGTGTGACCAAGGAAATCCCATGAAGGCATTGATCTTGAGCGGAGGCAAGGGGACCCGCCTGCGTCCGATCACCCACACCAGCGCCAAGCAGCTCGTGCCTATCGCCAACAAACCGATCCTCTTCTATGCGCTGGAAGCAATGGCGGCGGCCAAGATCCGGGAGGTTGGGATCGTGGTTGGCGACACGAAGCGTGAGATTCAGGGGGCGGTGGGGGACGGGGCGCAATGGGGCATCGAGGTCTCATATATCGAGCAAGAAGCGCCCCTTGGACTCGCCCATGCAGTCAAGATCGCTGAGCCGTTTCTGGGGAATCATCCCTTCGTGATGTATCTGGGAGATAACCTGATCAAGGACGGGATTTGCTCCCTGGTAGAAGAGTTCGAGCGGTCGGGCGCCAACTCTCAGATCCTTCTGGCAAGGGTTCGCGATCCACAGCGGTTCGGGGTGGCGGAGCTTCGAGATGGTCAGGTAATCTCTCTGGAGGAGAAGCCGGCGCACCCTAAAAGCGATCTGGCGCTCGTGGGTGTCTATATGTTCGACCAGACGATCTTTGAGGCGGTTCATGCCATACAGCCTTCGGCGCGGGGCGAGTTGGAGATCACCGACGCCATCCAGTATCTGATCGACAAAGGATATCAGGTCCATCCCCATATCATCAGCCGCTGGTGGAAAGATACGGGGAAGCTTGAAGACATGCTCGAGGCAAATAGGATCATGTTGGAGGCGATCACCCCCAGGGTAGAGGGAGAAGTGGACGAGGCCTCACACCTTATCGGAAAGGTGATCGTGGAGCAGGGGGCGAGCGTTACGGCCAGCACCATTCGAGGGCCGGCAATCATCGGCAGGCGCTGCCGCATCATCAACTCCTACATTGGGCCGTTCACCTCCATATATCATGACACACTGGTGCAGAATAGTGAGATCGAGCATAGCATCATCCTCGACCAGTGCCGCATTACCGATATCGGCGGGAGGTTGGAGGATAGTCTCATCGGAAAGAACGTCGAGGTGTTCCGGTCTGACGGGAAACCGAAGGCCTATCGACTGATGCTCGGGGATAGCAGCCAGGTGGGGTTGGTGTAAAAAAGTTCAACGTTCAAGGTTCAACGTGCAAGGTTCAAGGTTGAGGGGTGATGATGCTTATTGATGGTGTGAAAACTAGACAGCTACGGCGGGTTCCTGATGAGAGAGGTTTCCTTACAGAGATGCTGCGCAGCGACTGGGAGGAGTTCGAGCGATTTGGGCAGGCCTACATCACTGCCGCCTATCCCGGGGTGGTGAAGGGGTGGCACTATCATAAGAAACAGACCGACCACTTTGTCGGGGTCCTCGGAATGTCCAAGGTTGTTCTGTTCGATTCCCGCGACAACTCTCCCACAAAAGGCTTGCTCAATGAGTTTTTCATCGGTGAGCAGAATCCGATGTTGGTCAAGATCCCGCCCCTGGTGATCCATGGGTACAAGGCGGTAGGCGACCGGATGTCGGCGATTATGAATTTCCCGACCGAGCTCTACAATTACCAGGAGCCGGATGAGTTTCGAATCCCCCCTGACAGTCCGGATATCCCATACGATTGGGCAGTGAAGCTGGGATGAAGCCAGTTTCGAGTTTCGAGTTGCGAGTTTCGAGTCCAGGCCGGGGTTCCACGGCTGAAGATGCGTGTCCGTCTTGGAACCCGAAACCCGAAACTCGAAACGTGTTTGAACAATGAGAATCGTGGTGACCGGTGGAGCCGGATTTATCGGGTCGAACTTCATTCGCCACATGCTCGCGACAGAGCCGGATTGCGGCGTCGTGAATCTCGACAAGCTGACCTACGCCGGCAACCTCGAGAATCTGGCCGACGTTGAGCGCGATCCTCGATACCGATTTATCAAGGGGAGTATCTGCGACGTTGAGTTGGTAGACGCCATCTTGAAGGAGCGGTTCGATGCGCTGATGAACTTCGCGGCCGAATCGCACGTGGATCGAAGTATCCAGGATGCGAGGGCATTCGTGGAGACCAATACGCTTGGGACGCAGGTCATTCTGGATGCGTGCCGTCGGCATCGGGTTCCAAGGATGGTGCAGGTATCGACTGATGAAGTATATGGCTCGCTCGGGCCTTCAGGGTACTTTAGGGAAGACAGCCCTCTCTCTCCAAACAGCCCCTATGCCGCCAGCAAGGCGGCGGGAGACCTTCTGGTTGCGGCCTACGTTCGTACCTACGGGTTACCGGCGATCATCACCCGGAGCTCCAACAACTATGGTCCCTACCAGTTTCCAGAGAAGGCGGTTCCGCTCTTTATCACCAATGCCATTGCCGGTGAAGCGCTTCCGCTTTACGGCGACGGCCTCCAGGTCCGCGAGTGGCTGCACGTGCAGGACCACTGCGAGGCGTTGGCGCTGATTTTGAGGAATGGGCATAATGGTGAGATTTATAATATCGGCGGCAAATGCGAGCGGGCCAACATTGACGTAGCTCGCCATATCCTGAGGACCCTGGGTAAGCCCGATTCTCTGATCGTACACGTCGAAGACCGGCTCGGACATGATCGAAGGTACGCCCTCGATATGTCGAAGTTGGAGCGAAAGCTGGGCTGGAGACCTCGCATTCCCTTTGAGACGGGGCTCAAGGAAACGGTCGGCTGGTATGAGGATCACGTGACCTGGTGGACGCGCATCAAAGCGGGGGAGTATCGGGAGTATTACCAAAAGACGTACGGGGACCTCTCGCACGTATCTCAGTAACACCCCATGAGAGGCACTACCGCACTGCGGCCCACGGAAATGTAACTCTGGGGAAGCTATCAGCTTTCAGCGATCAGCTATCGGTTCTTTTGATGTACCCCTCTGCTTTATCTGAAGCTAACGGCTGAGTGCTGATGGCTGAACGCTTATTTCTAAGGAGCAGACGAGGGATCACATGCAAACAGTACTGACCTCAACGCGGCCCTGGGGACGCTGGACAGTCCTTGGGGAGGGAGAGGGATACAAGGTCAAGCGGATTGAGGTCAATCCCGGGCATCGTCTGAGTCTGCAGCGACACGCTTCCAGGAGCGAGCACTGGGTTGTTGTGGCCGGCACGGCCAAGGTGATAATCGGGAACCAGGCCTTAGTCATTTCCGCCCAGGAATCGACGTTCGTGCCGGCAGGGACAGATCACCGGATCGAGAATCCCGGGCCACATCTACTCACCATTATTGAAATTCAAAACGGCGCCTACCTCGGGGAGGATGACATTGTTCGACTCCAGGATGACTACGGGCGGAGCGACGAGCAGTAACCCCCATGTCTTCGCGGTGGTGCTTGCCGGCGGGAAGGGCGAGCGCTTCTGGCCGCTCAGCACGGAAGCACAACCCAAGGCCTTCCTTCGCTTGATCGGGAGCGAATCGCTCCTGCAGGCGACGGTCCGGCGGGTGCGGCTCCTGCTGCCCTGGGTCCAGATTGTCGTGGTCGTTGAGCAAAAGCATGGCGACCTCGTCCGAGAGCAGCTCCCGGAGCTCCCCGTAGCTAATCTCCTGCTCGAGCCGCAGGGTATGGATACCGCAGCAGCCATTGGGATCGCTTCGCTGCACCTCGAGCGACTTGACCCTGAAGCGGTCATGATTGCTTTGCCGGCTGATCACTACGTTCCTGATGGCGAGGCGTTTGCGGCAGGAGTGCGCCGGGCGACCGAGCTGCTCGCCTCATACTCGGACTGGGTCGTGATGTTCGGAATCCCCCCTGCCCGGCCAGAGACCGGGTACGGATATCTGGAGGTCGGCGAGCCGCTGGCCTCGCCTCCCGGCGCTTTTCGCGTCCGTCGATTTCTGGAGAAACCGGATCGGCAGACGGCCGAGCGTTTGGCAACAGACGGGTATCACTACTGGAACAGCGGCATCTTCCTCTGGCGAAATGTCGCCATTCAAAGTCTGCTTGCCAGGCATATGCCGGAGGTGTGGGCGGGCCTCTGTCGCATCCGCGAGGCGTGGGGGGTACAGGAGGCGCTGGAACGGGAGTACAGCGCGTTCAAGAAGCAGTCGGTAGATTACGGCGTGTTGGAGCGGATGGGGGAGGGGGTTGCGATGGTCAGGGCCGATTTCGCCTGGGATGATCTGGGAACCTGGGATGCGTTGGCTCGAGTGCTGCCCGTAGACGATGACGGCAACGTGATCGTGGGTGAGGTGCATCTCCTGGATACGACGCAGTCGGTCATTGTCTCGACCGGGCCGCGGGTGGCAACCGTCGGGCTGTCGGAGATGATTGTGGTAGCGTCCAAGGACGGTGTACTGGTCTGTCCCAAGGAGCGGGCACAGGAGGTCAGGAAGCTTGCGGGTGGGCCTCGATGATTACGTCATCGCCACAGGCGAGACCTATTCAGTTCGGTAGCTCGTCCAGATCGCGTTCGCGAGGGTAGGGCTCGATTGGCAGGAGTATGTTATTGAAGATCCTGCGTAACTACTCAGGTAGATAGGCTGTAGTCTTTTAGACTGTTGGAACGCGCACAGATGAGCCAGGCGTTTTCTGAATGTGACGCGAAAATGATGGAGACCGAAAAGGTATCTGGGCCCTTGGTTCAGTCCATGCGCAGAGACTAACAGCCTTCAGCCTACAGCCTGAACACCTGAGAGTTACGATTGCGCAGGCGCTTAAGAAGCCGAAGGATCAGCTCTGGATCAAGATGAAGGCCATGGGGTTCGAATACATGGGGATCGGGCGATGAGAGGAGTTCCATGTCTCGTGCACTGATTACGGGTGGGGTCGGATTTCTGGGTTCCCACCTGTGCGACCGTTTGATCGAGGAAGGACATGAGGTCGTCTGTCTCGATAACCTGAGCACCGGCCGGATAGACAACGTCGCCCACTTGGGCGGGCACGATGCGTTCCGTTTCATCAAGCAGGACGTCACCGAGTATCTGTACATCGACGGCCCGCTGGACTATGTGCTCCATTTCGCCTCTCCGGCCAGTCCCGTCGATTATCAGCGCCTTCCGATCCAGACCCTCAAGGTTGGCTCTCTCGGAACTCACAAGGCCCTGGGCCTGGCCAAGGCCAAAGGCGCCCGCTTCCTGCTCGCATCGACATCAGAGGTCTACGGCGACCCCTTGATCCACCCCCAGCGGGAGGAGTACTGGGGCAACGTGAATCCGATCGGACCACGTGGGATGTATGACGAGGCGAAGCGGTTCGCTGAAGCGATGACTATGGCGTATCACCGGTATCATGGGCTTGATACCCGAATCGCCAGGATCTTTAATACGTATGGACCCCGGATGCGACCCAACGACGGACGCGTCGTGTCCAATTTCATCAACCAGGCGCTGCGCGACGAGCCCCTGACGGTGTATGGTGACGGGTTACAGACCCGAAGCTTCTGTTACGTCTCTGATTTAGTCGAAGGGCTGTACCGCCTGTTGATGTCGGACGAGGTCAACCCAGTCAACGTTGGGAACCCCAATGAATTCACGGTGATTGAGCTTGCCCACATGGTCTTGAAGTCAATCGGCGGTCAGTCTGCTGGTTCGACAGCCCTCACCACAGGCATTGAGATCTGCCCGTTGCCGCTGGATGATCCTCGTGTCCGTCAACCGGATATTGGCTTGGCAAGGGCTAAACTCGGCTGGGAGCCGAAGGTGCAGATCGCTGAAGGGCTTGTGCTCACCATCGAATACTTCCGCAAGCAGTTGGAGGGGTCTTCCTAAACCCTCCACCCTGTTCTTAATAGACTGGCGTCAGCCAGTGCGCGTACTTCTTCTGCTTTCCCTTGACCACGTCGAAATAGAGCGCTTGAATCTTCGCGCTGATAGGCCCTATCCTACCGGTGCCCAGCGGCCGTTTATCCACCTCGATCATCGGCGATATCTGGGCGCCCGTACCGCAGAGAAACGCCTCATCGGCGACGTACAGTTCCGTCCTGCCGATGGGCCGCTCGATCGTCTCGATGCCCAGCTCCTCCCGAGCCAGCTCGATCACTGTCTCGCGCGTGATCCCTTCCAGGATATCCTCGGACAGGGCGGGCGTGATCAACTTTCCCCCCCTGACGAGAAAGATATTCTCTGCCGATCCTTCAGAGATAAAGCCCCCCTCGGTGAGGAAGATCGCCTCATCGTAACCATGTTCGAGAGCCTCGGTCTTGGCCAATGCGGAGTTGACATAGCCGCCAGTGACCTTGCAGCGGGCCGGGATGGCGTTATCGTTGATGCGGCGCCAGGAAGAAAAGCCCACCTTGATCCCCTTTGAGACGTCGATGTAGTCGCCAAGCGGGAGTGTGTACATGGCGAAACCGGCGGAATAGCCGATGAACTTCGGGCCGATCCCATCAGAATCGACATACGCAATCGGCCGGATATAGGTGTCGGTTTCGGGGTGGTTTCTCCTGAGCAATTCCAGGGTGATTTCCGACAACTCTTTCTCGTCCTTGACGATGTTGAGCTTCAGGACTCGGCAGTTTCTGAGCAGCCGGACGTAGTGTTCCACCATGCGGAACAGGTAGAGCTGCCTCTCATCCGGGTTCCAGTAGGCTCTAATTCCCTCGAAGATGCCGGTCCCGTACTGGAAGGTATTGTTCTGGATGCTAACCTTGGCTTGATCAAGCGGAACGAACTGCCCCTTGAAATACGCGTGCGCCATTGTACCCCTCTCTTCGCATCACCAAACAATACCCAAATATCGGGCTCAACCTAGCCGGAATCACATGAAAAGTCAACAGGTTTTGGGCTTCTAAAGGATAGGTCAACTTCCTCTTGACATAGGAAAATCTGGAGCGCAGACTTTAGCAAGTTGCTAGTTGCTCATTGTATGCGATGAGTGGGAACCACTTTACAGGAGGAATCGATGGTGAGAAAAGCGACCGTTCAAGTGGTTCTGCTAACTGCTTTGGTCGTGGGCTGCGCAGGGGCCTGGACAGCCGTGCCGGCTACCGCCGAGCCCAAGGCTCCGGAGAAGTTTACGACCTTCTGTGTTCCGTGTCACGGTTCAGCGGGTGATGGGAATGGGCCGGCAGCGGCTTTTCTAAATCCCAAGCCGCGGAACCTTACGGACGGCAAGTACATGAATGTCAGAACCGATGCGCAATTGATCAATGTCATCAAAAATGGCAGCGCGTCAGAGAAGTTCAGCCCGCTGATGAGTGGCTTTGGGGGGGTGCTCAACGACATGGAGATCAAGGACATCGTCGCCTATATCCGCTTACTGGCCGTCCCGAAGTACCAGTCGGAGAAGTGAAGTACAGCCCTTGCGCGATCAACCATCAGCTTTCAGCAAAATGATGGGCCGTGAAAGGCGATCCACAATTCTGGAAGCGAAGGCGCTGACCGCTGATTGCTGAAAGCCGAATCGCTGCTCAACCAGGAAACGACAGCTCAAGGGAGTACGCGGCAGAGTGAGCCTGCGCCACGAGTCGCTCAAGGTCAAGGGGGCGCTCGGCGAGTTCGGCCTCGCGGTGAGTCGTGTGCGTCGCCACCTGCCTTGGCAGAAACATCGAACAGCAGTCCTGGTCGGGAATGATGGAGACCTCGTAGCTGCCAATCTGCTGTGCCTGCTGCGTGATCTCGTCCTTGTCCATACCGATCAAGGGCCGTAGAATCGGTAAGGTGGATGCCTGCTCGATGGTGGCGATGTTTTCAATGGTTTGTGACGCCACCTGACCGAGACTCTCGCCGGTCACCAGAGCCTGGGCGCCTTCCTTGCGGGCGATCTGTTCGGCGATTCGCAGCATCAGCCGTCGATACACAACGATCCTCATGCGTCCGGTGACGTGGGAGACGACCTCCTGCTGGAGCTCGCCGAAGGGCGCCAGGTAGAGGCGAGAAGCAAACTGGTACCGGGTGAGGAGTCGCGCCAGTTCGATCGCTTTTTCTTGTGAGGTTCGGTCAGCGAACGGCTGGCTATGGAAGTGGACGAAGACGACACGGCACCCACGCTTCATCATCCGGTAGGCCGCAACCGGAGAATCGATCCCGCCTGACAGCAGACACGCGACCGTCCCGCTGGTCCCCACCGGGAGGCCCCCCGGGCCCAACAGTTTATCGAAGTAGACAAAGGCCTCTGCAGGGAGTATCTCGATGTATATCGTCAGCTCCGGATTGGTGAGATCGACGCGGGCGCCACAGATGCGCTGCACCCTGGCCCCGATTATCTCGTTGATCTCCTGGGAGGTCTGCGGAAAGGTCTTGAAGGCGCGACGGGCCGCCACGCGAAAGCTGTGAAATGAACGGCTGGAGACCTCCTCTTCGATCCGCTGCGCGAGTAACTCCAGATCAGGCGCCATCATGACGGCAGGGGCGAAATTCGCAATCCCGAAGACACGGCTCAGCCGCTGTCGCAGGACCTCCCACGAGGTCTCCTCGCGCATCTCCAGGAACAGCCGACCGGCTAGTCGCTTGAGTGGACCGCAGTCGAGATCACGCGTGGCCAGCAGGATATTGGCCTCAAGCTGCTTCAGGAAGAAGCTCCGATTTTTCCCCTTGAGGGCGATCTCGTGATAATGGATGAGAGCGCCCCTCGCCGGTGGTCGCGCGCTCGCGCCGCCTGTTCTCTTCATAAAGCCTCCTCGCTTCCTGTTTCGCTCATCCTAGCAGATTAAATAGGGACAGACACTATTTATTTGACAATTTAGGGTGTTTGCTCTAATGATCTTGCATGCCACGGATTGCTCGAATCGTTGCACCCGGCCACCCTTACCATATTACGCAAAGAGGGAATTATCGCCAGGCGGTCTTTCGTAACGACGAAGATCGTTCTCGATACTTATCCTGGGTTAATGAATACAGCCGCAAATTTCACCTGTCGATATGGGCCTATTGCTTAATGGACAATCACGTTCATTTCATTGTCCAACCGCAGGAAGAGGCATCGTTGGCTAAAGTGTTCAGCGTGGCCCATATGCGGTATGCTCAGTATTTCAACAAAGAGAGAAAGGCCTCCGGGCACTTGTGGCAGGGACGCTTTTATTCCTGTCTGCTTGATGAGCCGTATCTTATGGCGGCAATGCGATATGTTGAGAGGAATCCGGTGCGGGCCAGGATGGTCAACAGGCCTTGGCAATGGAAATGGTCCAGTGCGGCCGCTCACATCGGTGGAACGAGTGAGATGGTCGATGTCATTGAGATAAAGGAATCAGTGGGCGTTTCCATGGAGTCATGGAGAGAACACATCGATTTGGACGATAATGCCCCAGACGTGGAAACGATTCGAAGGCACACTATGACAGGGCGACCACTGGGGAGGGATGGGTTCATCGGGGAATTGAGCAGGAAACTGGGGCGAGTTATAAGCGTTTCGCATAGAGGAAGACCAAGAAAGGGTCTTACGAAATAGTGCCCGTACCTATTTCAACTCTGATACACTTTTCATGACCATTTGTGGTACATTTCCTTGTGACCAGTGACACACATACGTGATCCGTATGTAAGGTGGTGTGGGAGGAGCGGGGCCGCGAGGCTCTTCCCTATCACGATTGAGGCTGTAGAAAACGTCCCTAAGCAGATTTTTGCGCAAGATGTATAAAACAGTGACCCCCTAGAATGCGCCACAATCAACGATCTCATATTTGGGAAGGGTGCTCGGCAATAGCAGGCGGTGGTGCGCGGAGCGGGCTGGTGGCCGGCTCAAATCGCGCACGACTCACTACAGCATGCCGGGCCTGCGATGCGGATCGAGCCGAGCCCCACCACTCGCTCTCGCGTGGTTGTGCAACCGGTCGCGTGGCAGCATGAAGAAGCCCTTATCGAGCGCACCCGGGGAAGGCGCGGGAGCGGATCATCGGTGCCATGCTTCTTCCATCAAAGAGCGCTCAACGCTTCCCCTGATCATTCAAGGCGGTATGGGTGCCGCTGTCTCCAACTGGCGGCTGGCCAACGCCGTGGCACGAACTGGCCAGATGGGTGTCGTCTCCGGCACCGGCATCGATACGGTGTTCGTACGTCGCCTGCAGGATGGCGATCGCGGCGGCCACATGCGCCGCGGGATCGAGCAGTTCCCGATCCGTCGCGCCGCGGACGAGGCCATACGCCGCTACTATCGGCCCGAGGGTCGGGCGCCGGGCGAGCCGTACACGATGCTCCCCATGTACCGCCAGGTGGTCTCTCCCGCTCGGCAGGAGCTCACCATGTTGGCCACATTCGTCGAAGTGTTCCTCGCCAAGGAGGGACACGATGCGCCGGTCGGCATCAACCTGCTCACCAAAGTTCAGATGCTCGCACTGCCGACGCTCTACGGCGCAATGCTCGCCGGGGTCGACTACGTTCTGATGGGCGCCGGGATCCCGCGAGAGATCGGAGGGGTGCTCGACTTGCTCGCTGGGCACCAGCCGGCCCGGCTCCGATTCGACGTGGAGGGACTACCCTCCGGCGCCGTCGAATACCTCGAGTTTGACCCCGGCATCCATTGGGAGACGCCGCCGGCACCGCTTGCGCGGCCGAAGTTCCTCCCGATCGTGGCGAGCAACTCCCTGGCGAAGATGCTCGCCCGTAAGGCGACCGGCCAGGTGGATGGATTCGTGATCGAGGGCCCCACCGCCGGTGGCCACAACGCCCCGCCCCGCGGTGAGCCACGATTCAACGAGCGCGGCGAGCCGATCTACAGCGAAAACGACAAGGTGGACCTCGCGAAGATCAAGGAGCTGGGGCTGCCGTTTTGGGTGGCGGGCGGGACCGGACACCCCGAGCGCCTGATTGAGGCGCGTAAGGATGGAGCCGCCGGAGTCCAGGTCGGGACGCTCTTCGCCTTCTGCGACGAATCGGGACTAGCAGAGCCGATCAAGCGTTCGGTGCTAGCCCATGCGGCCCGCGGCGAGGTAGACGTTCGCACGAAGCCCCGCGTATCGCCCACCGGCTTTCCAATCAAGGTCGTGGAATGGGCCGAGAATCCCGCCGTGGGCGCAACGCGCGAGCGGATCTGCGATATGGGGTACCTGCGCGTCGCCTTCATGACGGCGGATGGAAAAGTGGACTATCGGTGTCCCAGTGAGCCTGAGGCCGCCTACGTGAAAAAGGGTGGCAAGCTGGAGGACACGATCGACCGCCAGTGCCTGTGCAACGCGCTGCTCTCCGTCATCGGCCACCCGCAGATCAATCCCAACGGCACCGAGGAGCCGCCGATCGTTACCAGCGGCGACGACCTCGCGACTATCGGTGGCTTCCTGGGCGGCCGGACGAGCTACACTGCCGCAGACGTCGTCGCCTATCTGTTGTCAGGTCGTTGTGAGGCCTAGGGTCGTTCGGCCTAACTCATTCCCTCTCTTCCTCCGATCTTACTTGGCGCAAGTCCCCCGCCAAGCCTCACACCCATGCTTCAAGAAGCCGGCGAACAGGCCAACAATCTCTTGATATGAATAACAAGGGACTTACGGTACAAAGATGATCGGCCCTGCTGCTGCCGCATGCCTGATCGGGGAGCGCAATGGCTTTTGCTGGTATCACGTGGACGATCCCAAGGGCCCTGCGCTCGACGAGCTGGCCGCTCAGCTTGGCCTGCACGAGTTGGCCATCGAGGACTGCCGTAATTATCGCCAGCGCGCCAAGCTCGAAGAGTATGATGGCCACCTGTTCCTTATTTTCAACTCCATCCACTTTAACCCGGAGAAACAGGAGTGCTGGTTTGGCGAGATCAATTTCTTTGTCGGCAAAGATTTTTTGGTGAGCGTCCGCGAAGGCCCCACGCCCAGCCGCACCGTGGCGGCCGTGCTTCCGACATTTCGCTCCGACCCCACGATGGCCCATCCGGGCCGCCTGCTTCAGCACATGCTCGACTTCATGGCCGACCAGTATCTGCCCGTGCTCGACACCGTGGAGGACCGCATCGAGCAAATCGAGGAGCAGATCCTCGATAATCCCACGCCCCGGCTGCTGGCAGATATCTTTGCGCTCCGCCGCGCGTTGATTGATTTTCGCCGCGTGGCCCTGGCTGGGCGCGAGGCGATCAATCATCTTCTCTACCGCGCCGAACCATGGTTCCGTTCGCAACAGCCATATTTCCGTAACATCTACGACCACATCGTCCGCGCTCTCGATTTTGCTGAAACCTATCGCGACATCCTCACCGGCGTGCTTGACGTCCACCTTTCCGCCACCGCCAATCGCACCAATGAAATCATGAAGAGCCTGACCTTCTGGGCCACCGTGGCCATTCCTTTCCTGCTCATTACCGGCTTTTTTGGAATGAATTTTCCCAACCTGCCATGGCTCGAAAGCTCACTTGGCTGGATGTATGCGTTACTGGCGATGATTACCGTTGGAGTGGCGATGGGAGTATATTTCAAGTACCGAGGCTGGTTCTGAGGATGACCCAAGCTGCATGCAATAGACGGGGGGAGTTGTAGTTTTGAGCAAGACCATGGACGCCTCGCCTTTTATGAGGCCCTAACAGAAGGAGAAGACAATGCATGTGACATTTGAAGAAGCGCAGCAAGCCGTTGAGGCTGCCATAAAAAAAGCTGAGGAAGTCGGCACCCAGATGTGTATCGCAGTGGTGGACTCCGGGGCTAATTTAAAAGCTTTTGCTCGGATGAATGATGCTTGGGTGGGAAGTATCGACATTGCTATCAAGAAGGCTAAGACTGCCTGTTTCTTCGGGATGCCCACGGGCCAGATCGGCAAGCTCTCTCAGCCCGCTGGTCCGCTGTTTGGGATTGAGCACTCCAATGAAGGATTAATTACATTTCCTGGAGGGCTTCCCATTGTGAATACAGAAGGCATTCTTATCGGAGCGATTGGAGTGAGCGGCAGTTCGGTTGAGAACGATCATCTTGTTGCAAAGGCGGGGGTTGAGATCGTTGGGCTTTCCGATCTTCCGGAGCACCCATGGCGGACCTAGGTGCGCCCAACAAAGGCATGGAGAGCGGTGCATGCCCACCACCGTTAAAGAGCTTGAAGCCGAAGCGTTAAGCCCTACCTGCCGTTGCGATGAAACCACTCTTGGTCCTCCAGCACGTCGGATGCGAGACCCCGGGCATCTTCCTTGACCTGCTTGAGAAGCAGAATCGCCCAGTGGAGACGGTAAGGCTGTATGAGGGCGATCGGGTACCGGAAGGCTTGTCACCGTATTCCGGGCTCCTGGTCATGGGCGGGCCGATGAGTGTCAACGACGAAGCTGATTACCCCTGGTTGAGGACGGAGGATCGACTCCTGAAAGAGGCGCTGGCGCTCGATGTTCCCACATTGGGCATCTGTCTCGGCTCGCAGCTTATCGCAAAGGCGGCCGGCGGGGCGATCCGGCAGGGGCCGCGCAAGGAGATCGGCTGGTACCCGGTCCGGCTCACCACGGCGGCGCAGCACGATCGGCTGTTCGGCGGGTTCCCCGAGTCGATTGAGGTGTTCGAGTGGCACGGCGAGTATTTCGATGCGCCGTCCAGGGCAGTCAACCTGGCCGGTTCGGCACTCTATGAGTGTCAGGCCTTCTCGATTGGCCGGAATGTCTATGGCCTACTGTTTCACCTCGAGGTGACGGCATCGATGGTCTCTGACTGGGTCAGGACTTTCACGCAGGAGCTTGACTGGGTCAAGGACTATATCCGGCCTGATGCGATCCTTGATCAGCTTCCGGTCCGGATTGATACGCTCAACCGACTGGCCCAGACCTTCTTTGTGCGCTTCTGCCAGGGCCTCCGCTAGATTTCCGATGGTCTCAACCGGACGATCGTTGCTCCCCATCCCCCCGCCTCGGGTGGGGCGTCGGTGAAGGAGATGACGCCTGGGTGGCTCGCCATCAGGCGCTGGACAATCGCCCGCTGCGTCCCCGTCCCTTTCCCATAGATCAGCCGAACTTCTGACATCTTCGCCTCCCTGCACTGTTCGATGTACTCCTCGACTACCGACGGGATCTCCTTGGGCGCGAAGGCGTGCAGATCGAGGATATCCTCGGTGGGTAGGATCACCGGTTCCTCGAATGGCTCTTGCGCCCCACGAGTATCCATATCTGATTTGTCCAGCGACTCAATCTTCGGCGTCAGCAATTCGCAGTCCATCATCCACCGTCGCGCCATGACGAGCGAAGTGAGCGGTGAGAGTCCTCACTCTCGGCCGCGGATAATGAGAACGGGGCGATCGGCTGACCGCACCACATGCTCTGCCACTGAGCCCAGGAGCAGGTGCTTCATCCCGGAATAGCCATGGGATGCCATCACGATGAGGTCCACCTCCTGAGCTGCAGCCTCTTGGCATATCGTATCATGGATCGGTCCGGAGACCTCCACTACCCGTATCTTCGTGGTCACCTTTCCCTCTGCACGAACCTCCTCAGGCACAAGTGCTTCCAGTGAGGAGAACAGCTTTTCCCGGATCTCCGTCCGCTCCTCAGCGAGCGTCTCCCCAGGCGTGGGCTGAGCGTAGAGCGGGTCCGGAATCCCTGACACGTCAACCGCACACCAAAGGATGACAGTGCCGCCACGCTCTGCCAGGATAGCATAGGCATGGAGGACTGCGGTGTTTCCGAGGGGTGAGAGATCTGTAGTCACCAGCAGTTTCTGATATTTTGGCAACATGGCACGATACCTCCTCGCGTCAAGCAGGGTTATGTTGCTATCCGCTACGCTGACATTGTGGAGACCGTCCAGACGACCCCTGGTGCGCCTCTTACGCTGAGCATCTTGGGGCATGTTCAAGATATAACTCTCTCCGGGTATCGTGTCAATGGGTGAGTAACCACTCTAAAATAGTACCCGTTTTCTGCGGCGAGTGGTACGAGCGATCCCTATATTGACATTGGCATACTCGCCGGCTCACTGATGCCCATTCCGAGGAGTTCTAGTCAGCGGTGCTCAGGGGATTCCTTCTTTCCATTGCTCCCGGTGCGCCTGCTCGGGCCAGTAAACCACCCCAAAAGGTGCGAGGAACCCCCCTTCCCTGGCGCGGTCTTTGAGGCGTTCGTCAACCACGCCAGAGAGCCCTTGTTAGGCGAACGAGAGAGCGTGGATGGGACGTCACATCGCCCTGTCCAGATACTGCATTTTTGTCTTGACAATAGGTTCTACCTCAGTTAACTTTCTTCACGAAGTTTGCATGTCAGAGAGTAGAGTTCCGGACTGCTCTTAATCGAAGGACATATCGACTTCTACGTTGGCGTTGGCCGTCGGCTCCAATCAGGCACACAGAGAAGATCTACCTAAGATTGATCTGCATGGAACAAAGGCTCATGGCAGCAAAAAAAGCGGGGTTGCGAGCTGCCGTCCTTACGGGTTCCGGGAAGAATGGTGTGGGCCGATGCGGCAAAGCTTTCGTTAGGTTTCTGAACTGCGGGATGTTATACTACGCTGGTAGGGTGGCTCCGTCGTTGCTATACTCGTTACGAGACCGGTTCTTCATAGATAGTTGCAAGGTTGACCTCTGTAGGATACAATCCGAAACACATCTGGCGGTGGATGTTGTGGAATGACCGGGGTAATCACTAACCAGTAAAATAAAGGGGGCTTCAGTGGATCGAGGTGATACGATACTGTTGTGGCTTGCGGCTGGTGGCTTGTTGACCTTCGTGACGGTTGCTATGGTGATTTCGTTTATCTAAACTAAGGGGGACTTCAATGGATGGTGGCGATACAATATTGCTGTGGATTGCGGCTGGTGGTTTGTTGCTCTTCGTGACGGTTGCTATGGTACTTTCGTTCATGGCCTAGTTGTTCCAGTAGATGCAGCTTCAGGATCACGCAATCTCATAAAATCGTCGTAGAAACGCCTCAGCAAGCTGAAGGTTGGGGTACCTCTCCAATAAAACTGCTACACCGCCGGAGTTCTTCTCTGCCTGATAGGGGAAAGTCGCCATGTTGCAGCGGTTGGCAGGTGAGTAAGTGACAACCCGCCGCTCGTAGTGAACCTTCAAACCGCGAGCAAATTGTCTCGCCTCTCGATGGACTAAGGATGTTGTAGTCAGTCGGAAGGCCGAGAACGTCACTGGCCGTTGGCTCGAATCGCGGTGTCTCTTTAGCTGAGCCTGTATCGATTCGAACGGGGACTAGCAGTTATGGTGCGCCGCCAATCGCGCCGACTACGCGGCAGCGGTTGGGGCTTTTACTGAACATTCCGCCCCTATAGAACCGACGATCAATGGCTTAGTTGTCAGGCCTTGTCCTTGCAAGGACCCCGAGTGCTATTGGAGTGCGGACCTTCGCGTGATGGCACTCGACCTGTCACTAGGAAAGATCCTGCGGTGTGGCTCCACCAGAATCGTGACGGTGGAGAAACCGTGAACGGTGCGAAGTGCGGGGTGCGAGGTGCCCGGAAGAACCGCTGGCGGGAGGGGATCCGAGCGGGGTGGTTCCCGTCGATGGTTCTGCGTGAAGCCAGCTTGTGAAGTCCAGCGGCAGCGGGGCTTCAAACTCCATCCACTCATCAGTCCTCGGGTGGAACAGACCGAGTTTCCAGGCATGCAGGAGGTGTCGCTCCGCCTCCACTCTCCACTCTCCACTCTCCATTCGCCATTTCCTTTCCCTTCGTCCCCCATATAGCTTATCGCCCACCACCGGGTGTCCGATCGCGGACAGGTGGACCCGGATCTGGTGGGTTCTGCCGGTGTGTGGCTGGAGCTGTAGCAGTGTGGAGCCATTGAGGCGCTTCATCACCCGGTAGATGGTCACCGCCTCCCGACCTTTGCGTGTGCACACCGCCATCCGCTTTCGATCCCGTTCGTGACGGCCGATGTCGGCCTCGATTTTCCCCTCCGGCTGCTTGACCTCGCCATGCACCAGCGCGATGTAGGTCTTCTTCACTCGACGTCCTTTAAATTGTGTGGCGAGCGAGGCCATGGCCGTATCGGTTTTAGCCACGACCATCACCCCAGAGGTCTCTTTGTCGAGCCGGTGAACGATCCCTGGCCGTCGTTCCTCGCCGATCCCGGGTAAATCCGGACAGTGATGCAGGATGGCGTGGACCAGCGTCCCGGTCTGATGCCCGGGGGCGGGGTGCACGACAAGCCCAGCCGACTTATTCAGGACCAGAATGTCAGTATCTTCGTACAGGATGTCGAGGGGAATCGGTTCGGGTGTGAGGGTGGACGGCTGTGGCGGAGGGATAGAGAGGCTGATGTGCTGGCCCGGGTGAGCCGTGGCGCTCGCCTTTGGGTGGCGACCATCGACCAGCACCCGGTCGGCTTTGATGAGGCGCTGGATCTGTGATCGTGGGAGCCCTGTCGCGGTAGAGAGGTAGCGGTCCAGGCGCAGGTCGGTGGCCGAGCCGTCAGCTATGAGTTCGCGAATCTCATCGCCGCTCATGAGGCCCGCCCCCGATCTCGCTCCCGACGTTCTCCAAGGATCAACGTGAGCATCATGAGCGACACGCCGACGGTGATGGCGGAGTCCGCGACATTGAATGCAGGCCAGTGGTACTGATAGTAATGAACATCGATGAAGTCGATGACCATGCCGATTCTCAATCGATCCACCAAGTTGCCAACAGCGCCCCCAAGGATCAGGCTCAACCCGAGCATAGTAAGCGGATGATCGTCAACCCTGCAATGGCGATGGTACAGGATGAACCCGATGGCCAGGAGAGAGACGCCAATGAAGAGAGGTTTGCGAACCCATGCAGCTTGATCGGCCAGGAGGCCGAATGCCGCGCCTGGGTTCATGACATGGACGATCGCGAAGAGATCGGAGATGATGGGGATGCTGTGGCCGAGTGGCATCGTGGCCTGGATCAACAGCTTTGAAGCCTGATCGAGCAGGATGACCGTCAGAGCGACAGCATAGAACCGCATGGATTAGCGCGTGGTGCGAAATCCCCCCGTGCCCCCCTTTTGCAAAGGGGGGGTGGGAGGATTTAGGATGCGGAGTGGGGGGTGCGAGGTGCATAAATCCTTGGTCATTTACCCTATACCCTGTCCCCATACCCTATTTCTTCCAGGACGCCGGCGCAGCGGCCGCAGACATCCGGATAAGGGATGGATCGGCCCACGCTTTCGCTGTAGGTCCAGCAGCGGGCGCACTTCTGTCCCTCTGCTCGCCCTACTCGCACCTCAACCCTTTTTCCGGCCGCCTCTGTTTCTGCCAGGCTCCCTACGCTCACGGCCGAGACGATGAACAGCGTCGGCAGATCGGCTTCGTACTGAGTGAGGACTGGCAGTAAGGTGGGCTCTACCAGGAGGTCAACGCGTGCCTCCAGTGATGTCCCGATGAGCTTGGCTTTGCGAGCGGCTTCGAGGGCTTTCAGCACATCATCCCGAACTGACAGCAAGTCTTCCCAGTGGGCTTCAAGGGCTTCGTCCAGAAGACTGGATCGGATGGGCGGGAATTCGGCAAGGTGCACGCTCTCCATCTCGCCGCCCTGCTTAGGCATCGCCTGCCAGACCTCATCGGCGGTGAAGGAGAGGACCGGGGCCATGAGTCTGACGAGCGCGTCAAGGATCTGATACATCGAGGTTTGGGCCGCGCGCCGGGCGCGGGAGCGGGGGGCGGAGGTATAGACCCGATCCTTCAGGACATCCAGGTAAAAAGCCGACAGGTCCACTGCGCAGAAGTTATGCAGGCTATGGTAGAGGAGGTGAAACTCGCAGGTCTCGTAGGCCCGGCGTATTCGTTCGGTGAGCCGCCCTAGCCGGTGCAGGATGAACCGATCGATCTCATCGAGTTCGTTGAGCGGCAGCGCATCGTGAGCAGGCTGGAAGTCGGACAGGTTGCCGAGCAGATAGCGACAGGTATTCCGGATTCGTCGGTATCCTTCAGCCAGCCGCTTTAAGATCTCCTCAGAGATCCGGATATCGTCGCGGTAGTCCTCGGCCGCCACCCAGAGGCGAAGAATCTCGGCGCCATACCGTTCAATCACCTCTTGTGGGGCCACGACGTTGCCGAGGGACTTGGACATCTTCTTCCCCGCACCATCCACCACGAAGCCGTGGGTCAAAACCGCACGATATGGTGCGCGTCCCCGGGTTCCGACCGCGGTGAGCAGCGAGCTATGGAACCACCCCCGATGCTGATCGCTCCCTTCGAGGTACATGTCGGCGGGCCATCGTTGGTCGGGCCGGACCTCAAGGACGGCCGCGTGGCTCACACCGGAATCGAACCAGACATCCAGGATGTCGCGTTCCTTTTCGAAGTCGGCCCTCTCACAGTTGGGACAGGCGGTCCCGGGCGGAAGCAGGTCCGCTGCCGCAGCCGTGTACCAGATGTCAGCTCCCCCGCGTTCGATCATGGTCGCGACGTGCTCTGCGAGTCGCTGGTCCGCCAGGATGTGGCCGCAATGGGTGCAGTAGAAGGCGACGATCGGGACCCCCCAGACTCGTTGTCGCGAGATGCACCAGTCGGAGCGGTAAGCGACCATATTGCTGATTCTCTCCTCGCCCCAGGAGGGGATCCATTGGACCTGCTTGATCTCCGCCAGGGCCTTGGCGCGGAGGCCGGTCTGCCCGCCCCCCTCGTCAGGCAGGACCGCGGCGTCCATGGAGACGAACCACTGCTCCGTCGCCCGGAAGATCGTTGGTTTCTTGCACCGCCAGCAATGAGGATAGGAGTGCGAGAGTTTCGCCTCCGATAGCAGGAGACCTCGGCGCTGAAGCTCTGCAACGATCGTGCTGTTGGCCGCCCATACGCTCAGGCCTCCGACAAGCGGCAGGTCCGCGACGAATCTCCCGGCAGCGTCTACGGGGTTATAGATGTCGAGGCCGTTCTTCATGCCGGTCTCGTAATCCTCTACCCCGTGCCCCGGAGCCGTGTGTACGCACCCGGTGCCCTGATCCATGGTGACGTAATCGGCCAGCACGACCTTCGAGCCCCGGTCAATCCAGGGGTGTCTGGCCATAAGCCCTTCCAGCGCACGGCCAGGCATCTCCTCGACGACCCGGCTCTCTGTTACTCCTGCGGCTGCAAGCGTCTCTTGTAGCCGATCTTTGGCGATGATGAAGAACTCACCGGACGTTTCGACGATCGCGTAGGATGCATCCGGATGCACGGCGATAGCCAGATTCGCCGGCAGCGTCCATGGTGTCGTGGTCCAGATCACGACGAACGATCGTGCGCCCTGCAGTACCGGCAGACGCTCCGCGGCGCCCGGGTCGAGGGGAAACTTGACGTAGATGGACGGAGAGGCATGATCGCCGTATTCGACCTCGGCCTCAGCCAAGGCGGTCCGGCAAGAGGCGCACCAGTGAACCGGCTTTTTCCCCTTGTAGACGACCCCCGCGCCGAACAACCTCCCCAACTCGCGGACAATCGTCGCCTCATACTTGTAATCCATGGTGAGATAGGGGTCTGACCAGTTGCCGAGCACTCCGAGACGCCTGAACTCTTCCCGCTGAATATCGATGAACCTGGCGGCGTACTCCCGACAGAGCTGCCGCTTCTCGACCAGCGACACCTCCGCTTTCCTACTACCCAGGTCTTTATCGACCTGGTGTTCGATCGGGAGCCCGTGGCAATCCCATCCTGGGACGAAGGCAGTGTCGTAGCCGAACATCGACTTCGACTTGACGACGATGTCCTTCAATATCTTATTGAGTGCATGGCCGATATGAATGTGGCCATTTGCGTAGGGGGGGCCATCGTGGAGGATCCAAGCCTGCCGATCAGCTCGGACCTCTCGGAGCCGACCATAGAGATCCAAGACTTCCCACCGCTTTAGGATGGACGGCTCGAGCACAGGGAGATCCGCCTTCATCGGAAAGGCGGTCTTGGGCAGGTTCAGCGTTTCTTTATAATTCATCCCCAAACTCCAGGGTATAGGGTTTAGGGTCTAGGGTACAGGACGCAGAGGCTGAACTAAACCCTTTACCCTAGACCCTAAACCCTGTATTTCATAGCAGCGACAACGGGACCTGTCAAGGCTTCAGTGCAGCCTCAATACAGATAGCGATGCATCCGGATGTTGAGCAGGAGACCGACGGCCAGCATATTCGCTAGCATGGCAGAGCCGCCGTAGGAGAGTAGCGGGAGAGGGATGCCGACCACCGGCATGATCCCGACCACCATCCCGATGTTGATGACGACCTGTATAGCCATCATGCTGACGACGCCGAAGCTAGTGACCATGGTGAACAGGTCGCGGGCATCTTTGGCGAGGCGCAGGCCCTTTGAAAAGAGATAGGCGTAGAGCAGGAGCAGGCCGATGGAGCCGATGAAGCCCCATTGCTCCGCAAGGCCGGCGAAGATGAAGTCGGTGTGATTCGCCGGCAGAAAGTTAAGCTGGCTCTGCGTGGCCACCATCCATCCCTTTCCGAGGAGTCCTCCAGAGCCGACGGCGATCTTCGATTGGGCGAGGTGATAGCCCGCACCCATGGGATCCATGTCAGGATCAATAAACACGAGGATCCGGCTCTTTTGGTAGTCATGCAGGAAGCGCCAGAGTACAGGGGCGATGACCGCTCCCAACGTGCCGAGCATGACGAAGTAGCGCACCTTCAGCCCCATCAGCACCAGGATGCTGGCGGAGATCAAGAGCAGCATGATGGCGGTGCCAAGGTCGGGTTGCCGCATGACGAAAGCTGCAGGCAAGAGGGTCAGGAGGATCGGTGGGATAAAGGTCCGAGGCGCGCGCAGATCGTCCTTGTGATCTTCAAAGTAGCGGGCCAGCAGGAGGATGAGTGACAGCTTCATGAACTCTGACGGTTGGAATGCGAACGATCCGATGCCGAGCCATCGCTGGGCGCCCATGCCGGCTCGGCCGGTCAGGCTGGTGAGCAGTAGGCTCGCAAGGATCACGCCATAGATAGGATAGGCAAGACGCCAGATCGTCCGGTAGTGGAGCCCGCAGAGCAGGATCATGGCGAAGAGCCCCATCACCGCCCAGGCCGCCTGCTTAAGGTAAAGCGATCTCCGGAAGAGGGAGGAGTGTAGACCGCTCGTACTGTAGATAATCAGTACGCTCAGGGCGGCAAGCCCGGCAGCAGAGGCAGCCAATCGCCAGTCGAAGGCGGCGGGCAGGACGCGGCGGTCGATCAACACGAGACAGGATCTCTCATCAGTCCCCTTCAGCCGATTCCGGCTCAGCAGCCTGAACTGTCTGTGGCTCCTTGGGGAGCTTAAACCACGCCTCCAGGAGGCTCTTCGCAATCGGTGCAGCTACTTGGCCGCCAAACCCGCCATGCTCCACCACTACGGCAATAGCGATCTGGGGATCGTCTGCGGGCGCGAAGGCGACGAACCAGGCATGGTCCCGTTGATCACCTCTCTGCGAGCCACCATTCCCTACTACCTGGGCCGTCCCTGTCTTTCCGGCCACCCTGAGCCCGGGGATTTTGGCGCGGATCCCTGTTCCCTCGCTTACGACCGCCTGCATCCCCTCCCGGACGATGGCGAGGTTATCGGGGTCGATGTTCACCTTTCGGACGAATTCCGGGCCGTACTCTTCAATCGGTTCCCCGTTCAGCGTCTCTACCCTTCGCACGACCCATGGACGGTAGAGGGTTCCCCCGTTCGCGATGGCGGAGACCATCATCACTGCCTGTATCGGTGTGACGGTGACCATCCCTTGACCGATCCCGGCCATCAAGGTGTTGCCGGGATACCATCCACCAGACTTTTTTGAGGTACTCCCAGGGGATGGGATAACCCCTCTCGCTTCATCGCTCAGCCCAAGCCCGGAGGTGGCGCCAAGCCCCAGCTCCCGGGCAACGCGGGCGATCTCCTCTATCCCGGTTTTGAGGGAGGTGATGTAGAAGTAGATGTTGCAAGAGTTGGCGATCCCCTGCTGAAGATTCAGCGTCCCGTGACCGCCCTTCTTCCAGTCATGGAAGACGTGGGAGCCGAGGCTGAAGGAGCCGTCACAGGAAAACTTCGTCTCGGGAGTGATGACGCCCTTCTCGAGGGCGGCAAGCGCGGTCACCAGCTTGAAGATGGAGCCGGGTGGGTACTGGCCCTGGAGCCCTTTATTCTGCATGGGATGATGAGGACTCGAGATAAGCCCACGCCACTGCTCCGGGGTCATCCGCTGGGAGAACTGGTTTGGGTCATACGTTGGTTGGCTCACCATGGCCAGGATTTCACCAGTGGACGGGTGGATGGCGATGAGCGCGCCGCTTCTGCCCTGGAAGGCCTCCTCTGCGACCCGCTGTAGCCGGCTATCGAGAGTGAGGTGCAGGTTAAACCCGGACTGCGGTTCAACCGCCTGGATCAACCGACTGACTCTTCCGATCGCGTCCACCTCCACCTGCTCCCCACCGTCGACGCCTCGAATGAACGCGTCGTATCGCCGCTCGATACCGGCCTGCCCCATTGTCTCACCCGAGCGGAAGTCCTGAAAATCCTTCGACTTGAGCTGCGCCTGGCTCACCTCGGTAACGTAGCCCAGCAGGGTGGCGGCCGAGCTGCCCTTCGGATAGGTGCGCACCGGTCTGACTCGAAGGCTGACCCCCGGAAGATCGATCTTTTGCTCCTCGATGGCCATCACAGTTCGCTCATCTACTCCTTTGCGCAGCAGCACAGGCTCTAGCTGCGAGCCCTGCCGTTGCGAGACGCGCTGTCTCAGCTCGTCTGGTGAGGACTGAAGGATCGCGGCGAGGTGGCGCGTAGTCTCCTCGATATCAGGCATGTCCTCCGGCAAGGCATACAGGTCGAAGGACGCCAGATTCTCCACCATGAGCTCTCCGTTTCGGTCGAGAATGAGCCCTCGGGGTGCCTCGGCCGGACGCAAGCGCAGGCGGTTATTGCGAGAGAGGAGGAGCATGCGTTCGCCTTCCAGAATTTGTAGAGCCCAGAGACGGAGCAGTAGTAACAGAATGGCTCCGGAGATCAGAAAGGCTCCAACCATGATCCGCTTCTGGAAGGGGGCATAGGGGTTCGGGGTCTCATGTTCCCAGCTCATCGGGTGAGACCCATGGTGGTATGTGGCTTTAGCATGGCGAGCAGCCCGGTCCCTACCATCGCGGTGTAGAGCGCTCCTGGCAGCGCGGTCCACAGGAGAGCTGAAGCGATGGGGCGGGGAGCATGGAAGAAGCGGAGGAGCAGGAGGGTGATAAGCCCGGACAACAGGCCAGCCAGGCAGAGCATAGCAAATCGCCCCAGGAGATCCGTCGTCTTTACCTGTCGACTCAACCGATTCACCAGGAAGCCGATCAGGCTCAACGCGAACGCGTTTAGGCCAAGGGGGGCGCCGGAGAGGGAGTCCTGGTATAGCCCGATGAAGAAACCGGCGGTTGCTGTCAGCTCTGGTCCTGCCGACAGACTCAGCCCGAAGAGAAGGATCAGAAACAGGTCCGGCTGAATACCGCCTATGGCCAGGCTAGGGACGATGGCGGTCTGAAGGAGGCAAGTGCTGAAGAGCGCGAGCAGGAATGCGATCACGGCAGAGGCTCCCTGTCTGCCCATGACAAGTCTCGCGAGGGTGGCCATTTCAGGACCAGCACTTCCTCCAGACGCGAGAAGTTAGCATGAGGCTGCGCCTCAGTAGATTGGAACAAGGCCCCGCTCGTCGGCCGACCTGATCGTACGACCCTACCCACCGGGATGCCTTTCGGAAAGATACCGCCCATCCCCGAGGTGATGACCCGATCGCCGACGGCCACGTCAGCCATTAACGGAAGATACTTGATCTGGGTGGTCCCCCCCAGGCTCCCCGCTGCTACCCCGACGACGCGGCTTCGCTGGATGAGAACGCCCACGGCGCTCTCCGGGTCGGTAATGAGCTGTACCCGAGCCGTGCGCGCCATCACGTCCACCACTCTCCCTACCAACCCTTCGGCGGTCACGACCGCCATGTGGCGCGCGATCCCCTGGTCCGCACCCCTGTCGATCAGGATCGTTCTGAACCAGTTCGTGGCGTCCTTTCCGATCACCTTGGCAACGATCGCCTCCGTACCCACTCGACTACTCATCTGGAAGAGTTGGCTCAAGCGAGAGTGCTCCAGGGCTGTCTCGTGTAGCTCTCCCACCTCAGTCCGGAGCTGCCGAACCTCTTCCTTCAAGAGCTGGTTGTCGCGGCTGACCCGGCGGAGATCGACGTACTCATTCCAGAGCGTAGCGGTTATGTCGAAGCTCTTCGTGGTAAGTCGAAGGAATGGGGAGATGGAGGTGAGAAGGATGAGCTTCGCGAAGTCAGCGATGGCGCTGCCGCTGCGCGCCTGCAGTGTCATCAGCACGAAGGCCAAGAGCAGGGCGGTCGGGAGGACTAGCATCCGCCGATATCGAAGCAGCAGCCGAGTCATGCCTGTCCCTACTGTCTACTTATACTGAGTTGCGGGGAGACGTGAAGTCTTGGTATCTCAAGCGAAAGGATCGACGGGCCGTCGGCAGACCGCACTACGTCTCGAGGCACACCCTCTTGAGGAGATCCAGCTCATCCAGCGCCCTCCCTGTTCCGAGTACGACGCACGAGAGTGGGTCTTCAGCCACCCGGACCTTGAGGTGGGTCTCATGGGAGATCAGGAGATCAAGGCCGTGAAGCATGGCCCCACCGCCGGCCATCACAATCCCCTTATCCGCGATGTCGGCGGCCAGTTCCGGCGGTGTTCGCTCTAGAGCTGTTCGGACCGCGTCCAGGATGGCATAGATCGGATCGTGAAGGGCCTCTCGAATGTCGCTGTCGTTGATGGTGACCGCCTTGGGGATACCCTCAATCAGATCGCGCCCCTTGATCTCGATCTTGCGCGGCTCGTCGAACGGAAACGCCGATCCGATCTGGATCTTCACGCTCTCTGCGGTCCGTTCTCCTACGAGCAGGTTGTACTTCCGCTTCAGGTACTGGACAATCGCCTCATCCATCTCGTCTCCAGCAATCCTGATCGACTTGGCGTACACGATCCCCGCCAGGGAGATGACAGCCACCTCGGTTGTGCCGCCCCCGATGTCGATGATCATGTTGCCTACGGGGTCCTGGATCGGGAGTCCAGCCCCGATCGCTGCGGCCATGGGCTCTTCCATCAGGTAGACCTCGCGCGCCCCAGCCTGCTCCGCAGCATCGCGAATGGCGCGTTTCTCGACCTGCGTGATACCGGAGGGGACGCCGACCACGATTCGAGGTCGGACCAGCGTTTTTCGGTTGTGGACCTTGACGATGAAATGCTTGAGCATCGCCTCAGTAATATCGAAGTCGGCGATGACGCCGTCCTTCAACGGGCGAATAGCGACAATGCTACCAGGGGTCCGGCCGAGCATCTCCTTGGCGTCGCGTCCCACCTTCAGGACTATGTTGGTTCCTTTTTTGACCGCCACCACCGACGGCTCGCTAAGGACAATCCCCTTGCCTTTCACGTAGATGACCGTATTAGCGGTTCCAAGATCGATGGCCAGATCACTAGAGAACATACCGAAAAACCAATCGAAGATCACGAGCAACTCCTTATGCTAATTTGTGACGCCCACTGCTATGCAGGCCGTACACGATTTTAGGACTTTTTGTAGCATATAAGAACGTGAAATACAAGTAGTATCTAGGGCGGAAATTGGATCGAGAAATAAAAAGGGTTGCGCCGATCGTCACAATGCGATAGCATAAAGAGTTATTAAACAACATGAACGTGTTGGCGTTGGAAACTTCAATGGAGGGCATTGCTGTGCTGAGGCGAATGCGAGGATATAAAAAAGCGCTAGGCATTACGATGTGGCTAGTGATCTTTGCCTTTGTTGGGACCACCTTCCTAGTCTGGGGATTCCGTTCCGCGTCTGGTCCTGGCGGGCAGGACACCCAGAATCCCATTGCTGCCGTTGAGGGTGAGAAAATTCCCTATACGGAGTATCAGCAGGCCTACCAGCGTCAGTATCGGCAGTACCAAGAGAAATTGGGTGATAAGTTTGATGAAAAAATCCTCGAACAACTGAACCTGAAAGGGCAGATCGTAGAAGCGCTCATTGGGCGTCGTCTACTGCTTCACGAGGCGAAGCGATTGGGCATTGTGATTAGCCCTGACGAACTGGTCGCAGAGATCACAAAGATGCCGGTCTTCAGCAACGCGACCGGTTTCAACCGCGACCAGTATCTCCGGACCCTCCAATCTGCGAGCCTGACCCCTGAGAGGTTCGAGGAGGGCCTGCGTGAGGATCTGCTGATTCGTAAGGTTGAAGAGTGGGTGAAGGGAGGGATTCATCTCCTCCCGGATGAGGAGTGGGAGGCGTTTCGCTTTAACCGAGCTTCCGTGAAGGCCGAGTACTTGTTGTTCTCAGATTCAAAGACACAACAGGCCACCATTCAGAAAGTTGCCGGACTGGCCAAGGAGAAAAAATCCTGGGAGGAGATCGTCAAGGCGTCCGGACTCAAGCCGCTTGTCAGCGATTTCTTCTCATGGGATCGTGATCTCCCGCAGGTACTGGATCAGCAGACGTTTAAAGAGACCGCGTTGGCGCTGGAGCGGGGGACAATCAGCCCGATCATCCAAGGTACGAAGGCGAGCTACATCCTCCGAGTCTCCGATCGAAAAGACCCGAGTCCCGCAGAATTCGAACGCGAGAAAGCCCAATTCAGCCATGGGCTTTTGGGAAGGAAGCGGGATCAGGTGTTTACCGACTGGATTCGCCAAGTGCGGGCGCGGGCCAAGGTGAAGATCGAGACGGCTAGCCTCTGAGCGTGGTATGGTAGCCAAGTAGATCCCGCTTCGGTCTCCATCATGTTCGCGTCGTATTCGGAAATGCGTGGCTCGTCTGTGCACGCTCCTACAGTCTAAAAGACTACAGTCTATCTACCTGCCATATCTATCCCATCCCACAATGCTGATCATGGCCTACATCCTTTTCGCCTAACACGGAGATATCCCCTTTGAAAAGGAGCATGGGGTTCAGAGGGGGAGACAGGGTAAGGCAGCGATCGATTTGTCCGATACAGATCAGCGACGCAGTCGTCGCTTGAGCCACTCATACCCGTCTCGCCCGCTCAGGTAGGAGCCGGCACAAAAGGTCCCCCAGCTCAGGATCGAAGCGATGAGAGTGATGGTGAGCTTCGTCGTACTTGAAAGTGAGAGGAAAGGAATTGCAACATAGGCTGGATAGACCAGGAAGCTCACAGCAATGCAGGCAACGCCTGCCTTGAACCGAATACGTCGGTCAGGACCGCCTGGTGGGACGACTGGTCCTTGCATGCAGTTGAAAGAGCTACCCTCGGGCTATGATGCCAAAAGAGCTGAATAGGGAAGCTGGGTAAGAGGTCGAAGAGACCTGTGTTAGCTCTCGCTGAGACGGATCATCAGATCCTGACCCGTACGGAGCTTGGCCTGACGCCCAAGGTCATTCCATCGGCGGAGTTCTTCCGGCGTGACATCATGGATTCTGGCGATCGCCCATAGGGTATCGCCTCTTTTCACCCGGTGATACAGGGCAGGGACTGTGGAAGCAGCAGGAGCGCTCCGGTGAACCTCACGGTTGCTCTTACCAGCCTGAGCGACCACCTGTAATGCCTGCTCTGAGCTAAGTCGAAGGGACTGCCCAGGTCTGATCTTCGTCTGGCCTCTCAGATCGTTATCATTCCATCGTCGGAGTTCCTCAGGCGTGACAGCGTAGGCCCTGGCGATGCCAAAGAGTGTGTCGCCGCGCTTGACGATGTGGGTGCTGGAGCGGGAGGGTGGAGTGGCCTCCTGGGTCCGCGTTGCGCCTGTCTGGGGGCGGGTAGATCGAGCAACGATTGTGGCTCGCTCACTCGATGGTTTGGCTGGCGACAATCGGAGCAGCGCCCCTACCTTCAGCCCATCGCTAACTTTTACCCCATTGAGGTTGGCGAGCCCGGCAGCGGTCGTCTTGTGCTGCGACGCGATCGACCCCAGACTCTCCCCTCTTTTCACCCGATGCCACCGGCCTGCGACCTGAACCACCTCACGGGAAGTGGATCTCGGCAACTGATCCAGGTTGGCCAAAAGGATTCCCTTCGTGCCAAGCGGCAGAGAGATCTCATGCCCAGCGGAGGTGACAGGGGTCACCCCACGCATCAAGGCTGGATTGAGATCACGGATGACATCGGACGGAACGCCCACCGCCCGAGCAATAGCACGAAGCTCAATGGCCCCGGGTACCGTCACTCGCTCTACCTCCCAGGGCTCCTCAACCGGCGCAGTGAAACCGTACCGAGCTGGGTCCTTGGCAATGATGGTGATCGCCATGAAGGCCGGGACAAAGAGTTGGGTCTCTTTCGGAAGCTTTAATGACCAGAAATCAGTAGTCCCCTGCCGTTCGATAGCCCGCTGAATTCGATTCTCGCCTGCGTTGTACGCGGCCAGCGCCAGCGGCCAGGAATGAAACATCCCGTACAGCTCTTTCATGTAGGCGGCTGCCCCGCGGGTTGCTTTTTCCGGATCCCGTCGTTCATCAAGCCAGTAGGTCACCTTCATTCCATACCGATTCCCGGTCGCTTTGATGAACTGCCAGATCCCGGAGGCCTTTGCCTTGGAGTAAGCGCGATAGTTGAAGGTGCTTTCGATGTACGCCAGATTGATCAGATCCAACGGGAGGTCCTGATCCCGAAAGATTCCGCGCATCATCGGCAGGTACCGCCCTGAACGCTCAAAGGCCCGGTTCATCACCCCCTGCTTTCGGCCTTGATAGTACAGGATGTACGCCTTGACTTGTTCATTGAGTACGATCGGCACGTCAAAGTTGCTCAGGTCCAGATCAGGCATCGAAACGATCTCGCCCTGCGCAGGCGCCAGCCTCTGCGCTTCTTCGGGAGCGACAAGGTCAGGGGCCGCCTCCGTATCGGCTTCGTCCTCTTCCTCATCCTGTTCGTTTGCCTGGCCAATGACTTCTTGACCTGGAGAGGCGCCAGAAAGTGCCGCCTTGAGGAGAGCTATTTCTTCAATGAGCTGGAAGCGAAGATTACCTGAAGTCGCTACCCCGGAGATCTTCGCCAGGATACTCGTTGAGATCTCCAACTCTTCCTGGGCCTTGGCTCGATTCCCTGCCGCCAATGCTTGCAACCCACTGGAAGAATGGACCAACCCATTCCGAAGGACCCCCTCGTCTTCTCCTGTCTTTCGAGGTGTGCTGTCAACGGCTGCGCTCTGGGGTTGGACACCCTGAATGCCATGGGGTAAGACGACAGCGGCTGTGAGCTGATGCTTAGAGTAGCTCAGCGGCTGTAGGCTATGACCACTTGTCTGCGTGCCACGCACAGGCAGGCGGGTCGGCTCCTCGGAAGGTAAGGCTGGAGTAAAGGCAAGGAGCGATACGCCCAACGACATGGCGACCGCTACCCCTAGGGGCCTTCGAGGGAATCGCTGGTACATCTTGACCTCCTGTGAGGGTTGTGAACCCAAAGCCGACAAGCATCAAGAAGCCGCGGTGATATGCTCTTTCTGTAGGGCCCTAACAACAGCAGGCAATTGTAGGGCTTTATACCCTTCTTCGATCGGATTGTCAAGCATTTCAAATGCGAACGTGCGTTCCTCGTAGGAACTATACCTGCAGCAAGGGTCGTGCCAGGGTCAACTCGGCCTGAAGATGGGGAAGCCGGGTCGCCGTGGAGGGTGACCTTCGGCGAGCCTCGGGCGTTTACCGCAACGACTCGTCCACCCACGCGAGGTAGTCAGGGGATCCGGCGAGGATGGGTAATGCCACCACTTCCGGTACAGTGTAAGAGTGTAACCCTTTTACGACCTCAATAATGGAGGGGAGGAGATCGCTGCGGCTCTTCACCAGCATTAGCACCTCCTCCTGGTGTTCGATCGCTCCCTGCCACCGGAAGAGGGAGGTCACGCCGGCCGAGATGTTCACGCAGGCTGCCAGCCGGGACTCGACCAGCGCCTTACCGATCGTCTCAGCTTCCTGTCTGGAGCTTGCTGTAATCAGGACGACGATATAGGTAGTTGTCGGTTCCATTCTCCCCTCCTCGAATAAAGATCGGAGACCGAGTATTCTCCCTTAATATTCAATGGATTATCGCAACATTACTCCACACGATACGGTGGGTCAAGGGGTTTTCCAACTGGAGACACTAGAAGATGTGAGATCAAAACCTAAAAGAATTCTTGCAATGATAGTTGACAGGCGCAGACTAATGTACTATCTTTACGTACGAGAATAGTGAAGAGCAGATCCATCATTGGTTCACTTGACCGTGACAATTTCTTATCAGGAGGGTAAGAGGTGCCAAAAGTTCTCGGTATTGACCTCGGAACAACCAATTCCGTAATGGCCATCATGGAGGCTGGAGACCCAGTCGTGGTCCCCAATGCCGAGGGCGGTCGGTTGACCCCTTCGGTCGTGGCCTTCTCGAAGGAGGGGGAGCGACTGGTAGGTCAAGTCGCCAAGCGGCAGGCAACCACCAACCCTGAAAACACGATCTTTTCTATCAAGCGCTTCATGGGTCGGCGTAATGAGGAGGTCAGCCAGGAGATCAAGCTGGTGCCGTACAAGGTGGCTCGGGCCAGCAATGGCGATGTCGGGGTTGAGGTAAGAGGGAAGGGCTATTCGCCACCAGAGATCTCCGCCATGATCCTCCAGAAAATGAAGACGGATGCCGAGGCCTATCTCGGGGAGAAGATCACGCAGGCGGTCATCACCGTTCCCGCCTATTTTAACGACTCGCAGCGCCAGGCCACCAAGGATGCCGGCAAGATCGCCGGTCTCGAGGTACTCCGGATCGTGAACGAGCCTACGGCGGCGGCGCTGGCCTACGGTTTGGACAAGAAAAAGGATGAGAAGATTGCCGTCTATGACCTGGGAGGGGGGACCTTCGACGTTTCGATTCTGGAGTTGGGTGAAGGGGTCTTTGAAGTCAAATCCACCAACGGCGATACCCACCTCGGAGGCGACGACTTCGACGAGCAGATCATCTCGTGGCTGGTGGATGAGTTTAAGAAGGATCAGGGGATCGACCTGCGTAAGGATCGGATGGCGCTTCAGCGCCTGAAAGAGGCTGCGGAAAAGGCCAAATGCGAACTCAGTACGGTACTGGAAACCGAGATCAACCTTCCATTTATCACGGCCGACGCTTCCGGCCCAAAGCACCTGAGCATCAAGCTCACTAGGGCGAAGCTCGAACAACTGGTCGATGGCCTGATCCAACGGTCCATCGGGCCCTGCCGTCAGGCATTGAAGGACGCCGGTCTCGATCCAAGCAATATCGATGAGGTTGTGCTGGTGGGCGGACAGACCAGGATGCCGAAGGTTCAAGCGCTCGTGCGCGAGCTCTTTGGAAAGGAGCCGCATAAAGGGGTCAATCCCGATGAGGTGGTCGCGATCGGCGCAGCCATTCAGGCCGGCGTGTTGGTCGGTGACGTCAAGGACGTGGTCCTCTTGGACGTGACACCTCTTTCGCTGGGGATCGAAACCTTGGGTGGGGTGATGACTCGGCTGATCGAACGTAACACCACCATCCCGACCCGCAAGAGCGAACTCTTCACGACGGCGGCAGATAGTCAGACCAGCGTGGAGATCCATGTCCTCCAGGGGGAGCGGCAACTGGCCAGGGACAGCCGGACGCTGGGCCGTTTTCACCTGGTGGGAATTCCATCGGCACCGCGCGGCCTTCCGCAAATCGAGGTCTCCTTCGACATCGACGCCAATGGGATCCTCAACGTTGTCGCCAAGGACCTTGCCACCAGCAAGGAGCAGAAGGTTACCATCACTGCCAGCTCCGGGCTCACCAAAGACGAGATCGAGCGAATGGTCAAAGAGTCCGATCGGTGCGCCGAGGAAGATAAGAAGCGGCGCGAGGAGATCGAGGTCCGAAACCAGCTTGACAGTATGTGCTATCAGACAGAGAAGTTACTGAACGAGAATCGCGAAAAACTCCCGATCGCCGAGTTGGGCACGCTGGAGACCGCCATCAGCGCGGCCAAGGAGGCCCTGAAGGACGAAGAGGCGGGAAAGCAGCGCGAGGCGCTTGATCAGCTCACCAAAGCCTCCCACCGGCTTGCTGAGCTGCTCTATCAGCAGGCCCAGAGCAAGCAGGCTGCCCCCGGTGAACAGAGCCAGGGTGAGCCATCGCAGGGAGCGCCAGAGGGTGGGGTGGTCGATGCTGAGTTCGAGGATCTCGGCAGTAAAGGCGACAAAAAATAGGATGAGGAGCTGTCGTCTTTCAGCGATCAGCTACCAGCTCTTCTGATACGTCTCCCGCTGTTATCTGAGGCTGACAGCTAAAGGCTGATTGCTGACGGCTATTTTCTGAGAAAGGGGGTGAAGCAGATGGCGATTATTCGATGGGATCCATTCCGCGATGTCATGACGCTTCAGGAGCGGATGAATCACCTCTTCGATCATGCACTGTCCCGGACCCGTGGGGATGATAAGGAGGGGCTGACGGCCTCCATGTGGTCGCCTTCCGTGGATATCTTCGAGACTCCAGATAGCATCGTCATGAAGGCAGAGCTCCCTGGGGTAAGCCGGGACAACATCGACATCCAGGTGCAGGACAACACCCTGACACTGAAGGGCGAGCGAAAATCCGAGCATGAGGTCAAGGAGGAAAATTACCTTCGAGTCGAGCGCTCATACGGGGCATTTCAGCGCACCTTCAACTTGCCCACCGGTGTCCAACAGGGCAAGATCAGGGCGGTTTTCAAGGATGGTGTACTGGAGGTCACCATGCCGAAAGCGGAAGAGGCCAAACCCACGCAAGTAAAGATCGATGTAACGTGATCGCTTGAAGCGACTGTGGCAAAAGCGGGGGTTTATGGATGGGGCTAACGCTTCGCCTGAACCCCCGCGTTCGTTGAGTCCGCACGAGAATGCAAGCCGGTACGCTGGTGGCAAGAATGAGTAAACGCGACTATTATGAGGTCCTTGGCGTCCGCAAAGGCGCTTCGGACAAGGAGATCAAGCAGGCCTACCGGCGTCTGGCCAGGAAGCACCACCCTGACGTCAACCCCAACAACAAAGCGGCCGAGGCGAAGTTCAAGGAGATCACCGAGGCGTATGAGGTCTTGAGTGACACGCCCAAGCGCCAGCAGTACGACCAGTTCGGGCACCAGCCACTTGGCGTGGGGCGTGAGACAGGCCAGAGGCCAGGAGCGGGACCGGGTGGGTTCGACTTCAGCCAGCTTGACCTCGGGGGCCATGGCGGAATAGAAGATCTCTTCTCTGACATCTTCGGCCGACGCGGGCAGGAGGCCAAGACCGGACCATCAAAGGGTGAAGATCTCCATTACACCATTGACCTTGAGTTCAAAGATGCGGTTAGGGGTCTGTCTACTGAGATCAGCCTCGAGCGACGTGCCCCTTGTCCATCCTGCTCAGGTACGGGTGCCGGGACGGGGGGCCAGTTTCACGCCTGCCCTGCCTGTGAAGGCAGCGGGCGGGCGCGAGGGAAGCTTGGGCTCTTTGGTGGACAGCAGGCATGCTCTCGGTGTAAGGGGACCGGAAAGTTGCCCTCATCCCGTTGCAGCTCCTGTCATGGGACGGGGACAGTGCTCAAGGCTGAGCGAATCTCCGTGAAGATCCCACCGGGCGTGGAAAATGGATCGAACGTCAGGGTCCAAGGGAAAGGCCATATGGGACGGCAGGGAGGCCCACCTGGAGACTTATACATCGTAACCCGCGTCCGCCCTCATCCCTTTTTCGAGCGCAAGGGGGATAATATCTATTGCGAGGTGCCGATTACCGTAACTGAGGCGGCGCTAGGGGCCAAGATCGAGGTCCCAACTGTAGACGGGAAGGCCTCGATGCGCATCCCCCCGGAGACGTGCAGCGGACAGATCTTTCGACTTCGTGGCATGGGGGTACCGCATCTGAAGGGATCGGGGCGTGGCGATCAGTTCGTTACCGTCAAGATCGTTCTGCCGCAGAATCTCGATACGCAATCGCAAGAGCTGTTCAGAGAACTGGGGCGTCTGCACCCGGAAGATCCGAGGCGCACGATCTGGAAGTAACCATCTTCCATAGTGGCGATGGGAACTGAAAGGGGGACGAGGGTGGGGCAGCGACGGCGTCGATATTCGATTAGCGTCGTAGCCGAAATGTTCGATATCCACCCGCAGACCCTTCGGGTCTATGAGCGGGAGGGGCTGCTTCGTCCGGCTCGCACTGAGGGCAACACGCGGGTGTATTCGCAAGAGGATGTGGAGCGGGTTGAGCTGATCCTGCGGCTGACAAAAGAGCTCGGCGTGAATCTGGCGGGAGTGGAGGTCATCCTGAACATGCGGGACCGGATGGAAAGGATGCAGCGCCAGATGAATGAACTGCTGCGGGCGATGTCCGAACAATTCGATGCCGAGATGAAACACTGGGAGAGCCGCGAGGAGGAGGGGCTTGTGCCGGTCAAAAGACGCGGGCTGCTCCGGCGGAGCGCCCCTTAAGAGCGTGATATTGCTGCGCTGGTGACCCGTTGTGCTTGACAGGGCGAAAGTGTTGCACTATGCTGGCAGTGTGATGTCAACGTGGATGCGAGTGTGTCTCCGCGTTGAATTAAGGAGGATGAATGCATGAGTAATACGTTGAAAACTGGAGCCCTGCTCGGGCTGATGACCGGTCTACTGGTCTTGATTGGAGGCTACTTTGGCGGGAGCCAAGGGATGGGTTTCGCCTTCGTCATGGCCTTTCTGATGAACTTTGGGGCCTATTGGTTCTCGGATCGAATTGTCCTGGCGATGTACAGGGCCCAGCCTGTCAGCGAGGCTGAAGCGCCGGAGTTGCACAGGATCGTCCAGGGGCTGGCGCTGAGGGCTAATATGCCGATGCCTCGCCTCTACATCCTTCCCACCGAGGCTCCAAACGCCTTTGCGACCGGGCGGGACCCTGAGCATGCGGCTGTCGCCGCCACCCAGGGGATCCTGCGGATTCTCAATGAAGAAGAGTTGGAGGGGGTGCTGTCGCATGAGCTGGCCCACGTGCGCAATCGCGATACGCTGATCAGCACGATCGCGGCGACGCTTGCCGGCGTGATTGTGATGCTGGCCCGGATGGCGATGTGGATGCCGTACTTTGGTGGCGGCGGCCGCGATAATGAGGACCGCGGGGGCGGCGCGCTGGGATTTGTGTTTCTGGCCATCCTGGCCCCTATCGCAGCGACCTTGATCCAGTTGGCGATCTCGCGGTCCCGAGAGTTTCAGGCCGACGAGACGGGCGCCCGGCTGACCCACAAGCCGTATGCATTGGCCTCGGCCTTGCAAAAGCTTGAGGTTGGAGCCACCCGTCTGCCCATGGATGCCAACCCTGCTACCTCGCATATGTTCATTGTGAACCCAATCCGGGGGAATGCGCTGTTCAAGCTGTTCTCCACCCACCCACCCGTCGAGGAGCGCATTGCCCGTTTGCAAGCGCTTGTGGCCTGAAACAGTTCGAGTAGACGGTAGCGCGTGAAATCTTTATTTCCCAGCGGGCCTTTGGCCCGTTTTTTTTCTCTCCTGCTGGTGATATCCTGTACCGCTTGCGCGTCAGGTCCCAGCGGCGAGGCGATGCTTCGCCCCGTCCCGCAACGTCTGCCCACTCTGCGGGCTCAGGGTGACCTGGTCATTGCCACCCTGGCCGGGGCGACCGTCACCGTTGAGTCTCTGACGGACAAAGGCCTTGACGACTACTACGCCCGGCGACCAGCCCTCATCAATCCGTTTAAGCAGCGTCCAAAGGGGACTAAGGGTCCCCTCGCCTTCATCCTCCGAATCCAGAACGTGGGCCAGAATCGTGTCAACTTCGATCCGGGTCAGGCGCTGTTGGTGGACCAGCAGAACCGCCGCTCGGCAGTGCTCTTATACGATGAGCTGTACAGCCTCTTTTCCGAAAAGGCCGAGTCGGCAAAGGTCTTGCGAACGCTGGATGAGACGGTATTGACCAACTTGTTGGTTGTGCCGCCGAAGGTCGATCGAGAGGGCTTGCTCCTCTTTCCGCCACTTGATCCGGAAGCAAAAATGGTCATCCTTGAGGTGGGCTCCTTCTATATCGGCTCGACCGAGCAATTGCTGCTGTTCGAGTTCGAGGTCAGGCGCTCGCCGTAACCCAACACTCGAAGGATGGGGGTGGTGGTATTGAAAATCGGTGCAACTTCTAACCTTACAGGAGGAATAAAATGCGAAGCGTAATCGGGATGCTGGGTGTTGGGCTGTTATTCGCGGGTCTTCATAGTGTGGCTGAGGCGGAGCCTGCGAAGAGCCCCAGACCATCATCGAGATGGCGGACGGTAAGATCGTCGTAGAGTTCTATGAGAAGGACGCGCCAGGAACCTTTGCCGGGTAAGACTAAACCCACTTTGATGTTTTCATTATGAATGCCGACGGCACCAATGAGAGACGGCTCACCGTTAATCGAGCAAATTATTGCAAAGCACGTTGGTCACCCTACTTAGAATGGTAAAGGAGAGCAAAATATGCTTCGCGTCTTCATCGCATCTATTCTATTGAGTTTAGCAATTCCAACAATTGGCTACGCCAAAACAGAACAAAAACAAGGAGACAAAGTGTTGTACGCAATAATGGAAACCACAAAAGGCAAAATCAAAATCAAATTATTCGAAAAAGAAGCCCCAAAGACGGTGGCCAATTTTACCGAGCTCGCTGAGGGAAAGAGAGAATGGAACGATCCTAACACTGGAAAAAAGGGGAAATCTCATTACTTTGATGGGCTTATTTTTCACCGTGTTATTCCCAAATTCATGATTCAAGGTGGCGACCCCACGGGCACAGGCCGCGGTGGCCCCGGCTATCGTTTTGACGACGAGTTTCATAAAGAGCTCAATCATTCTAAACCTGGAATGCTTTCTATGGCTAATGCGGGCCCCGGCACCAACGGAAGTCAATTTTTTCTCACCGTTGCTCCCACTCCGTTTCTTGACGGCAAGCACTCAGTATTCGGTGAAATCGTAGAAGGTCTTGATGTGGCCATCGCCATTAGCAACGTTTCCCGCGACGGCAATGATCGACCGCGCGAAGATGTGAAAATAACCAAAGTGACTATCGTTCGAGAATAGTGAAGGTTAATACGCGCAAAATCTGACCGGAACGGTAGCCATAGCGAAAGTCGCTGCGCCCAAAACAGCGCCGGGAGTCAGTTCTATATCACTCTGGCGCCACAACCCGCGCTGTACAGCGGGTACACAGTGTTCGGCCAGGTCGTGGAGGGAATGGATGTCGTAATGAAGATCAAGAAAGGGGACATCATGACGAAGGTTACCGTTGTCGAGGCCACCCGCTAAGCCGATCAGGCGGCGGGGAATCGAACCTGAGCGCATTAGGATCCCCGAGTTTAGAGAAACCCGACGCCGGCAAACATATTGACATTTAGGTGCGAAAAGTGCGAGGATAGCATCCGTAGAAACTCGACGTGGCTGCTTTCGGATTCGGTCGAGCATGGTATCAAGCTGTAGCCTAACTCATCGCTATTACTAGGGGGGTGTGAAGGGGATGGCGAGTGTGACGGTCAAGGAGAACGAGCCGATCGAGGTTGCTCTCCGCCGTTTCAAGAAACTGTGCGAGAGGACTGGAGTCCTGTCAGAGCTCCGCAAGCGCGAGCATTACGAAAAGCCCAGTGTCCGCCGCAAGAAAAAAACGATAGCCGCCAGGAAGAAGACCTTGAAACGCGCCAGCGGCACTGTAGAGTAGAACGTGGGCGTTTCAAAGGCACGATTGGCCGAAGACCTCAAGGCGGCCCTCAAGGGTGGGGATCGGCTGAGGACGTCAGTGCTTCGGCTTCTCTGCGCGCTCATCAAGAATAAGGAAATAGAAAAGCGGGGAGAGCTAGACGACTCTGAAATCATCCAGGCAGTGATTGCCTCTTGCAAGCTCCGAAAAGAGGCCATCGAACAGTATGCGAAGGGGGGACGAGATGATCTGGCCGCGAAGGAAGAGGCCGAACTCAAGCTCCTTGAGGCCTATCTACCTCCACCACTCTCACCTGAAGAGCTTCGAAAAAAGATAGAGGGGGCGCTTGCTGCGTCGCAGGCGAGCTCCCTCAAGGATATGGGGAAGGTTATGGCCATCCTGATGCCGGAGATCTCGGGTCGGGCTGATGGGAAGGAAGTGAGCCAGATGGTAAAAGATGCATTGTCGCGGCGGTGATAACTGCGCAATTACCTCATCGTGAGTGTACCGTCGTGCTAGGGTGGTCCGCGCTCAGGGGACTCGATTTCGAGTCCCCTGTAGTATTTATACTGCATCCACGCGCTCGGGATGTGCGCGCGTTGCGGCTGAAGCCATCTATGGCGGCTCGCGTCAGATGAATCAGATCGATCAGCACACCCTCGATGTCCTGGAGTGGCCTGCCATCCAGGCGAGATTGGCCGCCCTGGCCGGATCGTCTGTGGGAAGGGAGTTGGCACAGGCTACCCGCCCCCTCCCCACGCTGGAGGAAGCGAAGAAAGTCCGGAACGAGGTTGATGAGTTCCGGGCACTGCTGTCCAGGGAAACCGCGCTTCCATTTGACCAACTGTTTGACATCAGGGAGTCGATTCGACGGTCTCGACCGGAAGGGGCCATCCTGGCGGCAATGGATTTCGTCAGGGTCGCCACATCGCTGGAAGCGGCGGAGACGATCCGTCACGCGATCGCCCGCGGGAGGGGCCTGTGCCCGCAGCTTCATGCCCTCGCCTCCAGACTCGATGATCATACTGGCATGGTAAAGGAGATTCACGCGGCTATCGATGCAGCCGGAGAGGTCAAGGATACCGCCAGTCGGAAGCTCACCCAACTTCGACTTCGACTCCATGAGCTCCGCAATCTGATCTATTCCCGTCTACAGTCCTTACTGACGGATCCTCATCTTCAGCCCTCTATCGCCGAATCGCTCGTGACGCTTCGAAACGAGCGGTTCGTGATCCCTGTCAAGCCCAACTACCGGATCGTCATGAAGGGTGTCGTCCAGGATCGATCCGTCAGCGGCGCCACCATCTTCCTGGAACCCCAGGAGGTTGTAGAACTCAATAACCATCTGCGGTTGTTGCAGCGATCCGAAGAGGAGGAGATTCGAAGGGTGCTGGTCGCGCTCACTACTTCTCTCCGATCTCAGGCGGAGGCGGTTCTCTCGACGATACTTCTCACGGCTGAGCTGGACGCCCGATGTGCCGCGGCGCGATTTGCTGACCGGCTTCACTGTGCCCCTGTCTCCTTGAAGGACACAGGTCCCCTGGTGCTGCGGGAGGCCCGGCACCCACTCTTGCTGGAACAGACAGAAGCGGCTGGGACGATCCAGACCATCCCGATCGACCTGCGCCTGGGCGATAGCTTTGACGTGCTACTCATCACCGGACCTAATACCGGCGGCAAAACGGTCGCGTTGAAGACCGCGGGCCTGCTCTCGCTGATGGCGCAGGCCGGCTTGCATCTGCCGGTCTCGCCGGACTCCGAGGTCCCTTTTTTCAGCGGAGTCCTGGCGGATATTGGAGATGAGCAGAGTATCGAGCAAAGCCTGAGCACCTTCTCCTCCCACATCGGTCAGATTCGGCGAATCCTGGAGGTAGTGCGCCCCGGGACCCTGGTATTGTTAGACGAGCTGGGCGCCGGGACTGATCCGGTCGAGGGGGCCTGCCTGGGGATCGCCATCCTTGAGGCGCTTCTCGATCGGGGCGCGCTGGTTGTGGCGACCACGCACCTGGACGCCATCAAGGCCTATGCCTATTCACATCCTCGAATCGAAAACGGCTGTGTTGAGTTCGACCTTGACACGCTGAGACCGCTGTATAGATTAGTAATTGGACTTTCTGGCCGCAGCCATGGACTGGCGATTGCCTCTCGGGTTGGGTTGCCTTCGAGTGTGATTCAGCGGGCCGAGGGGTTGCTTGGCGAAGGACGCGATCCGTTACGGCTGCTGCTGGATCGTCTGGAAGGCGAGCAGCAGCGCCTCACTGAGGAACGCGAGGCGCTGGCCCGTGACGCGACCGAGACAGCCAAGGCGCGGGGCGAGGCCGAGGCGCGCCGCACTTCAGCGAGGGTCGAGGCCGAGCAGATCTACCGTCAGGCTTTCCAACAGGCCGAGGAGGCTGTCGCCGATGCCCGGGCTGAGATCGATCGCCTTCTCCTGGAGTTTCGGTCAGCGCAGTCGCGCGAGCAGTCGGTGCAGGCGGTTCGCCGCCGGCTCAGCGACCTGGAGCGGCAGGCTAAGACCGAGCTGAGCGACGCAATCGATCCGGATCACATGACAAGCAGTATTGGCGGCGATTCGATTCGCGACGGGCAAGCGGTGTTGATCAAAGGGCTCGGACAGCGTGGGATCGTGAAGGGTGCGCCAAGTTCTGCTGGGATGGTAGAGATCCAGCTTTCCCTGGGGAGGGTAAGAGTGTCCGTAGACGAGGTCGTGTCCCAGGGGGGATCGGGTCCAGGCGAGACGAGCGGGTCGATCCGGCTGTTCAGGGCAACGGATGATGTGAAGGCCGAGTTGAAGCTGATTGGCTGCGATGCGACTGAAGCGGCTCGACGCCTCGACCAGTATATAGGGGATGCCTATTTGGCTGGAGTTCCCACCGTTCGGATTATCCACGGAAAGGGCTCAGGTATCCTCAGAAAGACAGTTGCAGAGCTTCTCCAGGACCACCCCCTGGTCGAAAACTTTCGAGTAGCTGACTATCAGGAGGGGGGGATCGGCGCTACTATTGTGGAGCTGTGCTCCCGTACGTTATCCATGTGCATTGGCGGAGCGGCATGAAGAGGATGAACGGACAGTGATCCCGGAGGAGTTGGTCTCTAAGGTGCTGGCCGGCACCGACATTGTGCAGCTCATTGGGAGATACCTCCCACTGAAGCCTGCCGGACGTTACTATAAGGCCCTGTGCCCCTTCCATAACGAAAAGACCCCTTCCTTCACGGTCAACCCCGAACGCCAGATCTTTCACTGCTTTGGCTGTGGGGAGGGCGGGGATGCGGCCGGTTTCATGATGAGGCAGGAGCACCTCAACTTTCCTGAGGCGATCCGAGCGCTGGCCGACCGAGCTGGAATTAGCCTCCCAGCGCATTCCCACGTCAATGCCGGGAGCGGGACAGGGCAGAACGAGCGCGCGCGCCTGGGGCTGCTGGAAGTTCACAAGGTGGCGGCAGAATTCTTTCGCCACCAACTCCAACATCAGACGGTCGGGGCGACCGCCCGTCAGTATCTGAGAAGCCGGGGCATCCCGGATGCGGTCGTTGAGGAGTTCGGGCTCGGGTACGCAGCGGCATCCTGGGAGGAACTCCTTCGCCACCTGCTGCGCAGGGGATTCTCCAAGAAGCAGGTGGAGGAGGCGGGGCTGGCGTTGCCACGCAAAGATGGGAGTGGGGCGTATGATCGATTCCGAAACCGGCTGATGATCCCGATCTGCGATTCGGTAGGTCAGGTTATTGCCTTTGGTGGTCGCGTCCTTGACGATTCCCTACCGAAATATCTGAACTCTCCCGAAACGCCTATCTACAAGAAGGGGGCGCACCTGTATGGCCTGCACCTGGCGGCTTCCGCCATCCGCGATCGTGGGTCGGCTCTTGTCGTGGAAGGGTATTTCGACCTGATTGCGCTACACGCTCATGGTGTGCAGCACACTGTGGCAGTCCTGGGCACTGCGCTGACGGCCCAACAGATTGCCCTGCTCCGCCGATATACGACACGGGCATTGCTGGTGTTCGATCCGGACGCAGCCGGGATCGCCGCGGCGAGGCGTTGCGTCGAGAGCTTGCTGAACAGTGGGCTCGACTGGCGGGTGATTCTGCTCCCGGATGGAGAAGATCCTGATCGTTTTCTGCGGGAGCGCGGCCCCTCGGCCTTCGCCGATGCGCTCACACAATCGAAGGACCTGATGGAGTTCCTGCTCGATCAGAAGGTCTCCGGGTTTAATCTGACCAGCCCCGAGGGTCAGGCTGAGGCGGTGAATGCCGTCCTGCCCCTCTTGAGTACCGTCGGTAATGAGATCACGCGGCAACGTTACACGGAAAAGCTCGCACGCCGCGTGTCCCTCTCCAATGATGCCATCATCCGCGAGCTCAATCTCCAGGTGAAAGGCCGTAAGCGAGAAACCATACCGCCATCACTGCAACCCAGAGGCTTGCCGTCCATAGACTGGAAGCTCATTCACCTGGCTCTCCACCATCCCGGCGCGGCCCAGCGTATGCGGGAGAGCGTGCGGCCGGAGGAGCTGCAGGATCAGATCCTTCGCAGGATCTTTCAGTATGCGGTGATGGGGCCTGGAGGTGGGCAGGGTACGATATCCCTCGCTACGGTAGAACCGGAGGTGCAGCGGGTACTCACGCAGTTGTTGGCGACAGATCTCGAGGAGTACGACGGGGAGGAGGCGATCGAGTGGGCCCTCTCCGATTATCTTGCGCGCATCAAAGTCAGGCGTGAACGCCGGACGGGTGAGGAGCTCCGGAAACAGATGGACACGGCCGAACGGGCGGGCGATCATGCGACGGTTGCGCGCCTGCAGGCCCAGTTTCTTGCGCTCAGCCACGACCGACCTCCTCTTGTGCCCAGGCAGTATCGTGGAGCCTAGAGAAGCTCACGGCTCATAGGTAACGACAAGGTAGATAGACTGAAGGCTGAAGGCTTTTAGGGGTAAATCATGCGTGATCACACTGCTCAGGTAGATAGACTGAAGGCTTTTAGGGGTAGAGCGATGACGTCGCAATGCGTCGAAGCGTGTAGGCTTCTTAGCCAATGAGGAGTCCTCTCTGAGAGAACCAAAGGTAGTAGAAATCGAGAAGGTCTTGAATGGTTTGATTCGTGCTTTGCGAGATCATTCAGAGCCTTCAGCCTAAACGCCTGAGTAGTTACGCTCATAGTTCCGTAGCTGATAGCTAGAGATAAAAGGGAGACAGTATGGCAATCACGCACAAGCCAGAACAACCGTCGAAAGCCACTCAACGGAAAACGCCCAGCAAGTCCACGCGTCCACACCTCCCATCGCGGCAATCAATCCCGCTCGCCCCTCGAAAGAGAACGCCTAACAAGGCCACGCGTCATCTTTCTACGGTTCGCAAGCAGGCTATCGTGAGCAAACAGGATAAGACGGTGGCGGTTCCAGGTACCTCGCCAGCAAAGAACTCTCGTCGGAACGCCGATCCCAAAAACGCGAAGGAGCCGATTGCGATAGTGCCGGCAGCTCTCAAAGAGGGGATCCGGCCGCTGGTGTCGCTTGGGCGTAAAAAGGGTTACCTGACCTACGACGAGGTGAATAACCTGCTGCCGGAAGAGGTCACCTCTGGCGACCAGATCGAGAAGATCCTCACTCTCTTTGATGACATGGATATCGAGGTTGTGGATGAGGTGGAGCGGCCTAAAGCGGTGGGAGCGCCAGCGCCCCAGCAGGAAGAAGAGAGCGCCGAGGCGGGACCCGAGTTTGTTCCGTCGAGCATCGGCAGGACCGATGACCCGGTACGGATGTATCTGCGGGAAATGGGGAAAACCCCTCTGCTGACCCGAGAGGGAGAGATTCAGATTGCGAAACGGATCGAGGCGGGTCACAAAGAGATCGCCGAGGCTGTCTGCCGAGCGGGGGTCGCCGTTCGGGAGATTACGGAAATCGGAGAGCGACTTTTGCGCGGTAAGGCCCGTGTTTTTGAGCTGTTCCTGCTCAATGATTTTGACGAGATCTCCGAACAGAAGGAGCAGGAGGTGCTGGCCGAAAACACCCCGTCCCTGGAAGCTCTCCGAGAGGAGCAGATCAAGATCGATGGCCTTCGGCGCCGTTACCAACGCGGTGCTGATCGTCTCACCGAGCGGTGGCAACAGAAGATCCTGGATGAGATAGCAGGTCGCAAGGCGGCGCAGGCCACGCTGATTCGAGGGCTGCACGTGAACCAGCGGGTGATCGATCGGATAGTGGCCAGGACCCGTAATCTCCTGGAACGGCTCGACCAGGGTGAGCAGGAGCTTCGTGATGCGGGACGAGCCCACCACCTGTCCATGGAGGATATCAGGGTCATCTCCAGCAACGATCGGGGCAAGACGTCTGCTATGCGAGGGATTCTACGTCGGACGGGACTCGCCCGAAAGGAACTGGATGAATGTGAACGCACCGTCGCGGCTATTCAGCAAAAGATCCGGAAGGTCGAGGAGGAGGCCGATGCCTCCGCCAAAGAGTTGCGGTCCTTGCTTCATACCATCACTAGCGGCGAGCGAAAGGCACACCTGGCGAAGAAGGAGATGGTGGAGGCCAACCTCCGTCTGGTCATCAGCATCGCGAAGAAATACACCAATCGGGGCCTCCAGTTCCTTGACCTGATCCAGGAGGGGAACATCGGCCTGATGCGGGCAGTAGATAAGTTTGAATACCAGCGAGGATATAAGTTCAGCACCTACGCCACATGGTGGGTCCGCCAGGCTATCACGCGAGCCATTGCCGATCAGGCCCGCACCATCCGGATCCCTGTTCATATGATCGAAACCATCAACAAGCTGACCCGCGCCTCCCGGTACCTGGTTCAGGAGTATGGCAGAGAGCCAACCCCGGAGGAGATTGCCCAGAAGATCGATCTACCTGTTGATAAGGTCAGGAAAGTCCTGAAGATCGCGCAGGAACCGATCTCGCTGGAGACGCCCATCGGAGAGGAGGAAGGATCTCATCTCGGTGACTTCATCGAGGACAAAGGCGTGATCTCCCCGATCGAGGCCGTCATCGGCATGAACTTGAGCGGTCAGACCGAGCAGGTACTCGAGACACTGACGGAACGAGAGCAAAAGATCTTAAAGCTCCGCTTCGGACTCGGGGATGGACGCGATCATACCCTGGAGGAAGTCGGGCAGCAATTCAACGTCACCCGAGAGCGGATCAGGCAGATTGAGGCCAAAGCGCTACGGAAACTCCGCCATCCTACGCGGAGCAGGAAGCTCAGAAGCTTTGTGGAAAGCTAGACCGAATGAGTTCAGAGTTCACGGTTCATAGCTCATGGTCCAGAGATAGGCCTGGCAGGGGACCTTTCCTGAGCATGCTCAACTCTAAACTATCAACTATGAACTCTGAACTGGTTCGCCTGCGGGCCCATAGCTCAGTTGGTTAGAGCCTCCGGCTCATAACCGGATCGTCCCTGGTTCGAGTCCAGGTGGGCCCACCATGTAAAAGCAGCTATCAGCTTTCAGCGGTCAGCTTAAGACTCACGCTGTGCTGGTCGCTAACGGCTGACAACTGATCATAGTGGAGGAAAGCGTGCTTCAGGACTTGGAGGGGCTTATCAAATTACAGGGGCTTGACGCTGAAATCGCCGAGTTCGATACGGCGGCAGCGGCCATCCCCGTCCAGATCCGGATGATGGAGCAGCAGTTGGCTCAGGCCAAGGCGGCCCTCGACGCGGCCACCGTAGAGGTAGAGAGGCTCCAAAAACTTCGCCGCCAGAAAGAGCGCGATTTGGATGAGGCTGGCGGAGAGCTCAAAAAGCGACAAGGCCGCCTCTATGAGGTCAAGACCAACCAGGAATACACTGCAACCCTAAAGGAGGTTGAGGGACTGAAGCAAAAGATTTCGGCGCTAGAGGAAGAGGTCCTTATACGCCTCGACGATATCGACAGCGCTGAGAAGACTCGGGATCATGAGGAAGCGAAGGTCAGGGTGACACAGGCGGAGTTCCTGAAGAATAAACAGCAGCGGGAAGGCGAGCTGCTCGAGCTGCAGAGCCACCTATTGACATTACGGAGGGCCAGGGAACGCTGGTCAGGGAGCGTGGAGCTATCCTCCTTGCAGTTGTACCTTCGCCTCCTTAAGAGTCGGGGCGGCTTGGCGGTAGCTCAAGCAGCGGGTCGTTCCTGCGAAGGTTGCCATGTGACCCTCACGCATCAGCTTTACAACGAGGTTCGCCGGAACGAGGAGATTCGCACCTGTGAAGGATGTGGCCGGATCCTCTATTGGAAGGAATGAGATGGAGGAGGGACTTCGACTGCTGATTCACATCGATGGAGCAGCTCGCGGAAATCCTGGCCCAGCCGGAATCGGTGCCCTGCTGGAGGCTGGAAGCGGGCCGTTGCAGCAGGGCTTTTGCCGATACATCGGCGAGGCAACCAACAACGTGGCCGAATATGAAGCACTGCTCCTTGCCTTAAGGGAGGCCAGGAAATTTCAGCCCACCGTTGTCAAGATTCGATCCGACTCCCAGTTGTTGGTCAGACAAATTCAGGGCAGATATCGAGTCAAAAACATACGCCTCATTGCGTTGCACGCGCAGGCGCGCGACCTCATCAATCAGCTCTCGGCTCTCGGCTGTCGGTTCTCAATTGAGCATATCGGTCGCGAGTTGAACGGTCAGGCGGATGCGCTCGCCAACCGCGCCATCGATGAGGCCTTGTCTGGAGTCCCCCGCGAGGGGGACGACCGTGAGCGGACAGCAGCAGGCACGCTACTTCCTGGTGGCTGAGTCGGCGAGAGCGGCGCCGACAGTGGAGTTTACCAAGTGAAGACCAACCGGCCGGTACAGAGGAGAGCGCAGACCGCCCCTGCCAAGTGCGCAGATATCATCGAGGGCAGCCTGCAAGGACTGGGTCTCGGTCGGGTGATCCATCACCTCGCGCTCCTTCGAGCCTGGGATCGGGCCGTAGCAAGTCACATCAAAGAGAGGGCGAGCGTGGAGGACTTCAGAGGTGGACGCCTGTACCTCTGCGTCGAGGATCCCATCTGGCTGCATGAGCTCCACATGCTGCGTCACACGCTGAAGACGATCCTGAACAAGGAGGTCGGCGAGCCGGCGGTAGGAGAGATCGTATTGAGAATTGGCCAAATCCGTCGGTGTGCCCCTGTAACACCCTCCAGTCGTGGTGGGCATAGGGCTCGAGCGGTTCCACCTGCGGTCGAGGCGAGCATGGCGAAGCTGCTGAGCCCTCTCATGGGTCTGCCATGCGGTGATGCCATGCAGCGATTCTTTCAACGGTGGGCGAGGTCAGAGTGACATTCCTGTTGCAACATAGCCACATGAAATCCTCCCGTGCCCCCCTTTACCAAAGGGGGGTTGAAGGGATTTTCGAAGTAACTGGTATAGGCTTGCCATTTCACTGGACTTCTAGTAAGATGGCGGCTGATTTGTGTGAGTTAGCATGAGGATTGCCTCAGACAAAATAGATCTGATCGGGAGATCATAGTGAGTCATCAGCGAACGCTGCAGACTATAGCTACCTGCGAAGGAATAGGGATTCATACCGGTCGATCAGCCAAGATGTCTCTCCGTCCTGCTCCCGCGAACTCCGGCGTCGTATTCACGCGCATCGATCTTCCCCACGCCGCCACCATTGAGGCCAAACCCGCGCACATCGTCGATGTCCATCATGCGACCACCATCGGCAAGAATGGTGTAAAGGTGAGGACCATTGAGCATCTGATGGCGGCGTTTGCGGGGACGGGGCTGGATAATGTCCTGGTAGAACTCGACGGCGAAGAGGTTCCAACCATGGATGGCAGCGCCGCACCGTTTGTCGAGCTGATCAGGAAAGCAGGCCTCAGACGACAGATGGTCGCCAAGACGTATCTCAAGATTAAAGAGCGTTTAGTCGTCGAGTCCGGTCGCTCGAGTATTCAGATCGTCCCTTCGGAGCGTCTTCAGGTCATCTATACGATGCCCTTCGACCACCCGCTTCTGGGAGAACAGTCGGTCGCCTTCGACATCACCAGGGAGACGTTTGCTAATGAGATCGCGTCTTGCCGGACCTACGGGTTCCTTAAAGACATCGAAGAGCTTCGCCGTCGCAACCTGGGCTTGGGCGGGTCGTTTGAAAACGCAATCGTAATCGGCGAGGGAGGCGTGGTCAACGGCGCCCTCCGCTTCCGGGACGAGCTAGTCCGCCATAAGGTCCTCGACCTATTGGGGGACCTCTATCTCCTCGGTCGGCCTATCCTTGGGACCGTCATCGCACACGGTGCCGGTCACCACCTTCACACCAGGCTCGTACGGGAGATCCAGCGTCACCTGGACCTGGAGCATATGGCCCCCGCTCGCAGTGGCGTGATTGAGCGATGGGCGAGGCCGCTGCTTCAGCCGGAACGAGCCCTCGAGGTTGCCCCGTTGTAAACGGACTCCCGCGTACGACCTCCCACGCCCGTCCAGATTCTGATCTACCAACTTCTACTCCCCCACCCCCATAGCCAGCACTATCCTGCTCTTTGCCATCGTCAACGTAAATGTGTTCATCCCATTCGTCGTAGCCGGCAACCTGATCACCAACAGCGCGGATAGGGCGGAGAGCCGTAGAAGTTTCACAATTGACGTGATGCATAATATGCGTCATTGTAATGCATAATATTAATGCATACAGGAGGCAATGCGATGAGAACCACGATGGACCTGCCCAAGGATTTGCTAGAGGAAGCCAAAAAGATGTGCGGTACCAAGACGATGACCGGTACCGTGATTCTCTCGCTCCAGAAGTTGATTCAGTCCAAGAAGATTGAGCGGCTTCGATCCCTGCGAGGGAAGCTGGACCTCGACGTTGACTTGAAACGATTGAGGAAAGACCGAACCGTCACCACTGACGTTAGCCGAAAGTCAAAGGTTGGGCCCTTGTGAGCGATGTCCTGGTAGACACCTCAGTCTGGCTGGAATTTTTCAGAGCGAAGGACTCCCCCTATGCGAAGGCGCTCGACCAGTTGTTAGAGGAAGAACGCGTTTGCACCAGCGACCTGATCAAAGCCGAAATCATCCCCGGAGCCCGGACGCCAAAGCAGTTCCGTGAGCTCAAGGAGTATTTTGATGCCCTTCCGCTCGCAACCGAGCCCGCGTCGCTCTGGGAGGAGATCATGGAGGTCCAGTTTAGGCTGAAGCGGGCAGGGGTTAACGGGATCAGCATCCCGGACCTCATGATTGCCGTTGTCGCCAGGGCCAACGACAAGGTAATCTTTACCAAAGATAGCGATTTTCGGCTCATCCAGCGGGCCCTGCCCGTCGAATTGCTGGAGTGCCCCTCAAGACGAGGTCAGCGTAGTTGACGATACTATACCATACCCGAGTCCGTTCGAGGAGGCCTACAGGGACGCTACGGTTCGCGACCTATCGGACGTGGGAGGCATTCGGGTGGTGGCGCTGGAGACGTTAAAGCGCATGAAGCAGGAAGCGGGACGGCCCCAGGATCTCGCGGACGTCGACAATCTCAGATTCCGAAAGGAGGAGGAAAATGGTTGAGGAGACAGATCGAGATCGGACCGACTGGAGCCTCACGACCTGGGAGGGAAGTCGACGCGAGCAGATCGAGCGCTGGTCCAAGCTCACCTTTAACGAGATCCTCAACGCCCAGGAGGAGATGGCCGAACTTGCGCGGGAGTTGGCGGGATCGAAGGGCACCGAGCCAATGGCGGCCGGCGCACACGGCGACCGCGTGTCCGAGTCGCATGCGGCATAATGCGCCGAAAAGGATGTCCGTTACGACGTCGCTTTGTCCGGCCGCACTCCCGAGCCGCTGATAGCTTATCTCATGGCAAGGCAAGGCCTTGGGCATCCGGTGGCTGGTGAAGCAGGGTTTCATATTTCCGCCCGACTTTATGCTCCAGCTATCGCCCGACGAGTTCGAGAGTTTGAGGTTCCATTCTGGCGCCTCAAGTTCCTGGGGCGGTCGCCGGTACCTGCCCTACACCTTCACCTAGCACACCCCATGCGGCACGGGCCGCACCACGGCGCACGAAAAGGCATCTTCACCCCCTCCCCCCTCGGAGGGGGAGGGAACGGGTGGGGGGGATTTCTAAGGAAGGCGTGGCGGTGCGATCGAGCGTACTACGAAGCGCTCACGCCGTGCAGGTGAACATCGAGATCATGCGGACATTCGTGCGGCTGCGTCGGATGGTTGCCTCCAACACAGCACTGGCTCGGCGTCTGCATGAACTCGAGAAGAAATATGACGTCCAATTCAAGACCGTCTTCGACACCATCCGGCAACTCTTGGTGCTGTCGGAATATGTTCTACGGAGCCTGGGCGCCTCCCCTAACCAGGGATATCCGGCGATCCACACACTCCGGAGTGATTGCGGCGTTCAATCAGCAGTTCAGCCTGAACGTGAAAGACCAAATGTGAGGAGACGCTATGGCAGATGTGTCGCAACTCATTGACAGCGTTCGCCTCAAGGCCATCGCAAATCGCCTTCGGGAGCAGTATGACGCCCAACAGGTTATCCTGTACGGATCGGCTGCGCGGAACGAGGTGACAGAGCACAGCGACATTGATCTGTTGGTGATCGCAGTTACGAAAGAGCGATTTTATGAACGGATGGCTTCGGTGCTTGCTGTGGTCAGGGACCTGAGTCGTGGCATGCCCCTGTCGCCGCTGGTCCTGACGCCGGAAGAACTGGCTGATCGCCTGGGCCGAGGGGATCAATTCGTCCGGGAGATTGTTCATTCCGGAGTCGCGCTATGAGCCCACACGAAGAATCGCTCTACATTGAGGGCTAGCGAAAGGTCGCGCGGCAGGATTGGCATCGTATCCGTGTGATGCTGGCCGATGGTGATGGCGATGGAGCCGGATTCTTCCTTCAGCAGGCGCTGGAGAAATATCTCAAAGCGTACTTGCTGGGCCACGGCTGGAGGCTAAAGAAAATTCACACCCTGCATAGCCTCCTCGATGACGCCGCAGCCTTTGAGTCAAGACTCGCGCCGTTCCGTCCGGCGTGCGAAAGAATCTCCGGCTTCTACTTCGCCGAGCGGTATCCCAGTGTGGGTGGAGAGGGAGTGCTGACGGAAGATGTGAAACAGGCATTGCCGGTAGTCCGCGAGTTGATCGGATTGCTTTTTCCCGATGAGGTTTTGGAATCCTGACCGAGCCTATTACGCCATGTTCTACGGAGCCCAGGCGCTTCTCCTGACCAGGGATATTCGGCGATCCAAGCACTCCGGTGTGATTGCGGCATTCAATCAGCAGTTCATCCATAGCGGCGAGATCTCGCCTCATCATTTTCTTAGGCTGCGAGATGCATTTGAGGATCGGGCAGAAGGCGACTATACCCTGATGGTGATTTCTGAGGAGCAGGCCCGCAGCGGGATCGCAGCCGCGCGCGAGTTCCTCGATGAGATCACCCGCCGGCTGACCGCGTAGTGAAGCGGAACCGGGCCAGGTTTCCGGATGATTTTATCTTGTACTTCCCGATCCGGGCGATGGCATCTCGGATGTGACGCAGGTAGACGGCTGGGTCCTTCACAGGGGCCTCGCCTCTGCCAGGACCCCCTCCCGGAGGTACGGGCTCAGGGCCGCCTCAGTGAGAACGTCCACGCGGCGCCCTAGGAGGTCTTCTACGTCCAGCTTGAAGGCGATAAGATCCAGAAGGTCACGGTCGGGGGCCAGGTCCACGAGGAGGTCGAGGTCACTAGCAGCGCAGGCTTCACCCCGCGCGCGCGATCCGAACACCCGTACGCGGACGACCCCATGTGTGGCCGCAAGACGCCGGATCTCCGTACCTTGTCGCATCAGGTCAATGGGGGCCATTGCGCATCCCTCAAAACGAGATCCGTTTGGTTTATTGCGAATTTCGGTCCATCGTGAACGCAAAGATCACTCGATCGTGAACGCCAGGATCGGTATCGTGAACGCCAGGATCGGTCATCGTGAACACGTAGACAACCCCCGGGAAATCGGCGACCCTTACTCCCATGAGCGGGTGCCGAGAGCAGCAGCGACGTTGGATGGTCCAGCGCGCCATTTCCGCTCCAGGAAGGAGTGGCAAATGGCTACTGAGCGATTATCCATGCGTCTGATAATAGTGATAATAGGGACAGACACTATTTATTGAAATCCTTTCTTGGCCTTCCTCTCCGCAACACGTGTATTACTCGTCCAGTTTCCTGCGCACTTCCCAGATGAACCCGCGTCTGCGCAGCGGTCGCTCTGTAATCGTGCGCCTTCGAATCGCTGTCGTTCCGAAAGATCGCCTGGCGATCATTCCCTCGTTGCCTCACATGATACGGATGGCCGGATGCAACGGTTCGGCTAATCCGTGGCAGGCACGATCATGATCGTAAACACCACGAATCGTCACGATAATAGTGTCTGTCCCGATTTATCGTAGATCCAGCCCAATGGGCGAGCTTGCGGGGCAAGCTTATCGGGATGATGGACCAGGAGAAGGACAGTCTGCGGTTCTATTTCCTCGGCGCAAACTGGAAACACCGTGTGGAGCACGTGGGCGCCAAGCCAACTCTCGATCAGGAGGGCCCTCTTGTTTTCTAGTAGCGCGAACCCAAAGCTGACAGGAAAACCCTGGGTGGTTCGCGGGGGCGTATCTCCTTATGAATTCTACGGATTTTGGGAAACCGCTGTCCCGCGTGCGGACATGACAGGCCGCAGCGTGGGAGTTCGCGTAAACGTCCTGGATTTCGCAGGCGCTGCGCGGACTTAAAGAAGGTCAGTCGCCCCCCGCGCGGGGGCGTGGATTGAAACTTGGTATGTTCGGCCGGATAAGTGGCTACGTTGGTCGCCCCCTCGTTTTGACAACGCAAAAGGGACCCACCGTGATAAAGCAAAAAGGACCCACCCTTGTTCGGTGGTAGTTGGGCCTGTGGGAGGTGTGGGAAAGCCAGCGGCTTTTCCACACTGCGGCAGGAAGCCATGCTCTGTGCGGACTTCCACTGCAGCACGTTCCACCGGCTGTGAGCGTGCTGCGTTGCGCCTTCTGTTGTTGATGGTATCGACATAGTCGGTCCGGAGTAGTTCTGCTCCTCGATTACCCAGCAGTATCTCAGCTATGGCGATCTCTGTTTTTGGGTTCCGCAACCCCCTGTTCTTGGACCCCTTGACAACATACAGTACACGCTCTACTATAAACAGAGAATCATATTATTAGAGGAGGATTATCATGCCGAAATCGATCACGATCACAGAAGCAACCCGCCACTTTTCTGGCCTCATTGACAGGGTGCGCTTCTATGGCGAGCGCGTCATCCTCACAAAGGGAGGCAAGCCGGTAGCTGAGCTGGGCCCCACGCCCCTCTCCGGCCGCGTGCGCCTGGCCGAGCTGCCCGGCATCCTGGCTGAGCTCCCCCACCTGGATCCTGAAGACGCCGCGCATTTCGCCGACGATCTGAAAGCGGCACGCCTTACCCTCACTCTACCGACCGATCCATGGGCCTTGTCCTCGACTCAAGCGTCTTAATCGCGGCGGAACGAGGCCGCTTTGCGCTCACGACCACCACCGACGCGATGGCGGAAGAACCGGTTGTCCTGAGCGCCATCACCGCCAGCGAGCTCCTCCATGGCGTCTACCGGGCCGCCGATCTCGCTCGCCGGTTGCAACGCGAACGGTTCGTCGAGGCGATTCTCGCTCGATTTCCCATCCTCGAGTTCGGTCTCGAGACGGCCAGGATCCACGCCCGCCTCTGGGCAGAGCTTGCCGCGAGCGGCCAACGCATCGGGGCCCACGACCTCTTAATCGCCGCCACGGCTATGGAGCTCGACTTTAAAGTGGCGACCCTTGATTACAGGGACTTCCCCCGAATCCCAGGGCTACGCTTGCACAACTGGGGGGAGGCGCACTCAATATGATAGTCTAGCGCCATGACGGTCGCTTCCGTCACGACCCGTATCCGGCAGATCCCCGCCGAAGTCCCACTCGCCCTGAGGATGACCTCCCCCAGCCGTGTGCCATGAACCTGGATACGATTCTCACCATTACCAAGACCAGCCTCCGGGAGCATATCACCACGCGCAGCGCCGAGAAGATCGAGGCAGTGGAAACGGCGATCCGCTTCGCGCTGGCCACAGAATAAGAGGCCCCCAGTGGATCCACTCCCGAACCCAGACTGGTCCACCACGCTCTCGGCTTTCACCACCTAGCTTCGCGACCAGGGCCGCCGGCCACTGACCATCCGGGCCTATCGGCGCGATCTCACCCTGTTGGCTCGCTGGCTCGCCGGTCAAGGCGTCAGAAGTCCCGCACAGATCACCTCCCAAGCCCTTCGAGCGCATGCCCAGGACCTTCAACTCCATCAACGCCTCGAACCCACCACCGTCAACCGGCGGATTGCCGCTCTGCGCCAGTGGTCCCGGTGGATCACGCGCACCCAATATCTTCCTCTCAGCCTTCCACCAGACCTCCTGCAGTCACTGCGGCTCCCTCCACTCGTTGCCCCCGTCGTCCCCTCGAAACAGGAGCTCCACCGGCCGGCCAAGACCCCCCACCCCCGACACTGGCCGGCTGGCGCAATCACGCGATGCTCCAGCTGTGCCTCCAGACCGGGCTCCGACTCGGTGATGTGGTCAGCCTCGAACTGCCAGATCTCGATCTCGCCCACAATCCCCCCCACCTGAAAATTCGATCCGGCAAGGGCGGCATCCCGGGCATCGCCTATCTCAACCATGATGGCGCAAACGCCTTCGATGAGGGTCGAGCCCTCTCTGGGGGACAAGGGCGGCCATGGCTTGAGGCAGCTCTGGCGGGACTACCATGACCCGGCCAGCTCTGCTATGCTTCTCCAGGAGGTTGTTGCACGAGGTCATCGGGTTAACCTCGCCGTGCACCTGGCGGCGGGAAAGGTGCCCGTGGTCGTCGGTGGGAACGTCCACGGTGCCGCAGGTGACGGCAAGCGTTCACTGGATGAAAGCGGAAAATAGCGATGGCTGGGAATAGCGGCAAGGGGGCGAACGCCCAGACGGTTCACGACATCTTACGGGGAAGCGCGCACGCCCTGATGGTCTTCAAGTCGGGCGCGACGGACGCCCTCGAAATCTGCCTGAAACGGGGCAAGCCCCACCTCAAGTGCTTCGCCACCGGGCAGGAACGCCCGGCCAAGCCGGAAGAGATCATCCGGCAGCTCTACATACGAATGCTCATGCAGGATTACGGCTACCCGGCCGAACGCTGGACCCTTACCGACCTTGCCGAGCATAACGTCCTGGTCAAAGAGCAAGCCACGCTGAAGAAGATCATCCTGGACATGGAGAACCTTGTCCTTGCCAACGCTGGCGTTGACGCCTTCGAGGAAGTCTTCAAACTCATCTCTGCCAAGCTCTACGATGAAGCCAACGCCGCCCAGGGGGGCAAGCAGGCCCGCTACCTTCAATTCCGTGTCGGCGGCGCGACGCCCCGCGAGTTCAAGGACAAGATCAGTCAGCTTTTCGACGCGGCAAACGACTCGGTCGCCCACCGCGCTGGGGAGTGGATTGAAACCTCATCCCTCGGTTCCCCACGGAACAGACGAAAACGTCGCCCCCCGCGCGGGGGCGTGGACGGTATCGTCATCGTCATTGGCTTGCCGGTCTGGGTGGTCAATAAATTGGGTTCGTCGCCTCGCCGACGGAGACGAATAAACAAGTGAGGCTGATTGCCCTGGTATTGTGTGGGCTAGAAGTCCGGCCGGCATCGCACCGGCGCGATGCTAACGGTGGGAGTGCGTTTTGAGGAACTCGACGATCGCGGCTTTGTTGAGTCGTCCCCGCGCAACCTCCAGAACGACCAACTCGAAGTCGGTTTCAGGGGCGGCAAGTGTCAGCCCGTTAAGCTTGAGGAATGTGAAAGCGGCCATCGATCCGACGCGCTTGTTGCCATCGATAAATGGGTGGTTTTGTACAATATGGAATAGGTAGGCAGCGGCCATCTCGAAGAGATCAGCGTGCAGAAACTCACTCCCAAAGCCGGCCTGGGGCATGGCAACAGCCGACTGCAACAGGCCCATGTCGCGGATGCCAGCGCTTCCGCCATACCGTTCGATCATGTCCCAATGGATCTCTATGACCTCATCAAGACTGAGGAAGACGGGCGCCATGCGCTAATCTGCCAGTCGTTTGAGCATCTTTCCGTATTTCCGGTGTCCTTCCTCAAGTGCAGCGCGAAACTGTTTCTGTCTCTCCGGGTCCCGCACCGGGGTGACGATCAGGCACTTCCCGTCGGTTGTCATCGATAGGGGGGTGTCGGCATCGATCTCAAGAAGGTCTAATACCCCACGATCGATCACAAGAGCCAAGCTATTGCCATGCTTGGTTAGGCGCTTCACCATGGCGATCCCTCCTCTCATTATATCTTAACGTACTCACAGTGTAGTACCATCCCTGCCCGGTGTCAAATCGCCTGGTCAACTTGATTTGGTGACACGGTGCAATAACTAGACTTCTACGTAGCCTTGTTATCAAGGGTCGCCACCCGCGCGGGGGCGTGGATGAATATGTGCCCCGAATCGTCCATGTTTGACATTGCTGCTTGAGTCCCCCTATACTGGCCATATGATCTCAATTCAACAGGTGTCAAAGCACTTCGGCAGCCGTGTGCTGTTCAAGGAAGTCTCTCTTCGGATCGGGCTTGAGGACCGGGTCGCGCTGGTCGGGCCTAACGGGGCGGGGAAGACGACCCTCCTGGAAATGATCGCGGGGAATATTGCTCCCGACAGCGGAGTGATCACGATCAACAAAAAGGCCGTCATCGGCTACCTGACCCAGGAGCTGGAGACCCATCAGGGTAAGTCCCTGCTTGAAGAGGTTCTGGCCGGCGGCTCGGAGGCGTCGTCTATCGAGCGCCATCTCCGCCTTCTGGAGGAGGAGATCGCCACGGCCCCACCGGGGGTAGTAGACGAGCTGTTAGCCCATTACGGTGAACTCCAGACCAAGTACGAACAGCTCGGCGGATATTCCGTGGAAGCCAGGGCAAAGGAGATCCTCTTCGGCCTCGGTTTCAAGGAGAAGCACCTTTCCAGGCCTCTGGAGAATTTCTCCGGGGGCCAGCGGATGCGCGCCTCGTTGGCCCAGATCCTCCTCTCATCTCCGGACGCGCTCCTGTTGGACGAACCTACGAACCATCTGGATTTGGAGTCGGTCGTCTGGCTGGAGAAGTTCCTATCCGGATATGCCGGCGCGATCCTGCTCATCTCCCACGATCGGAATTTCATGAATCGTTTGGCCAACCGGGTGGTGGAAGTGGAACAACAACAACTGATTGCCTACACCGGAAACTACGACCGGTTCGTGGTGGCCAAGGCCGAGGCCCAGCAGATCTTAGAGTCCACAGTGAAGAACCAGCAGAAAAAGATTGAAGAGACTCAGGCCTTCATCGACCGTTTCCGGTCTAAGGCCACCAAGGCCCGCCAGGTCCAGAGCCGGATCAAGCTGCTGGAGAAGATGGACAAGGCGGAACTGGCCCCCCAGCAGAAACGGGTCCGGTTCTCATTTCCGGAGCCTCCACGGAGCGGAGAGACGGTCATCCGGCTGATCGATATAGACAAGTCCTATGACGATAATCCTATCTACCGCGCCCTGAATGTTGAGCTTCGCCGTGGGGAACGGGTGGCCCTGACAGGCCCCAATGGGGCGGGAAAATCCACCCTTCTCAAACTTCTGGTCGGAGTCCTGCCGTTCGAGAAGGGCGAACGGAAACTGGGCCACAACGTGACACTCGCCTATTATGCCCAGCACCAGTTGGATCTTTTGGAACCCGCCAACACGGTCCTTGACGAGATTACATTAGCTGCCCCCATGGAAGAGTCGTCCTTCCTGCGGGCGATTCTGGGACGGTTTCTCTTTTCCGGGGATGACGTAAAGAAAAAGGTCGCCGTCCTATCCGGCGGAGAGAAGAGCCGATTGGCTCTGGCCAAGATGTTGATCCGTCCGGCCAACCTTCTTCTGTTGGACGAGCCGACGAACCACCTGGACATCCCCTCCCGCGACGTTCTGGAAGAGGCGCTACGCGACTTTTCCGGGACGATCTGCTTCATCACCCATGACCGGCATTTTATCCGGGCTGTGGCCAACAGGATCATCGACGTTCGGGATGGAGAGGCCACGTCGTATGCCGGGGATTACGATTACTACCTCTATAAAAAGCAACTGATGGCGGAAGAGGCCGCCGGTAGCGTCCAGGCCGGACCCGGTTCCACGGACCTGGATGCCGGGACTAAGCTTCGCTCTTCTCCCGACACCCCTGTCGCCCTGGCACAGGGGTCCGAGGTGAAGGAGGGACGTTCGAGGGAACGGAAGACGAAGGAGCAGAAACGGGCCGAGGCCGAGGCGCGCAATCGGACGCACCGGACATCAAGCCCCCTCCAATCGTCCCTGTCCAAAATCGAGGAGGAGGTGGCCGAAGCCGAGAAGATCCTGCATGATCTCTCCCAGGCTCTCGCCGACCCGGAGATATACCAGAATAAGGCACGATGCCTTGAAATGCTGGATGCGCATACTCAGGCCAAGCGAAGGGTGGCGGAATTGACGGCGGAATGGGACCGAATATCCAGTCTGATGGTAACTACTTAGGTAGATAGACTGAAGGCTGAAGACTGAAGGCTTTGAAGGTCTTGAACGGCCGGTCTCACTCCTCGACGAGGTCTAGGATCTCCCGGATTGCATCGGCCACCTTCGCCATCAGAGCGTTGGAGAGGCAGGTCATCGGACCCTTGGTGAGGCGACGATTGTCAATCGCCCGAAGCTGGTCGATCAGTAGATCGGAGTCGCGGCGCATCCTGCCAGAAGCAGGGACGCGAATCCGGAGCGGTTCAGCGTCATCAACCGTGTTGGTGGTCAGCGGAATAATGACTGTTGACGGATGGGTGGCATCGAGGAGGGCTTGCGATTGGATGATCAGGACGGGGCGCGTTTTGCCGGGCTCAGTACCGCGTCGAGGGTCTAAGTCTGCCAGCCAGATTTCACCCCGGTTAGGCATCAGGGTCCCGCTCGACGGCGGCAAACTCGGCATTGACCCGCATGCTCTCTTTCCGGACCTTCCGGGAGACCTCGGCCAGGCGCTTGGCGCGTAGCCCCTCGCGCGTATCACGATTCATTCGCTCAATTGCGTACCGGATATACTTCGCCCGCGGCAGCTTGAGGGCTTCGGCGCACTGGCTGCTGGCCACCAGCAGGTCATCGGGAAGTTTGAGGGAAATGGCTCCCATGGGTCGCCTCCACTAAGGTATGTCGATTCGATATGCAAAAAGAATATCCCGTATGGGTCTACAGTGCAAGTCTTTTCTTCTTGACAGCAGAGCCTTGGCCTTCGCAGTATAGTTGTGTGGGGAGGTGGATCTTCCGATGAGTGATGCGCGGCCATCGTTGAGCACTCACACGAGTGGCGCCTGTCCGGCCTGTGGTGCGCGTAGAGTACCGGGAGCCAGCGCGTGCTGGCAGTGCGGTGGGGCGTTCGCCACCCTGCCAACCCCACCTGTTCCTCCTCTACGCTGGGCCAATCTACCGTGGGTGGGGGTAATCCCCTTTGGACTCTTCTTTCTGCCATGGGTAGTCGCCGGTCCATACGGGGTCCATCGCGTCATCTCGGTTGCGGGCCTGGAACTCTGCCTCGGCCGGGCACTCCGAGGCCGTCCTGTACCGTACGAGCCGCTTCTGTGGTTTATACCCATCGCATCACTCCTGCTGGCCGCACTGCTGCGTTGGGCTCACCGGCGGACACCTGAGCCGCGGTACTGGCTGCTCGTAACAGCCATCGCATGGGGGGCCTTTCTGCTGCTCCTCATCAAGGCGGTGCAGTGGCTGTTGGTCAGCCCCTCGCCTGGGACGCCCTGGGTAGTGCATTGGCTGACCACCGAATACCTGGTCGTCAGCTCGGCTTTCTTCGTATCCGGCCTTTCCGCCTTGCGAATGTGGATGGGCGCGAGGATCCCCCGGCCGCAGTCGTCCTCTTCTCCATCCGAAGATACCCCATTTGATGAAGGGACGATTCGATAGCGCAAGTCAGGGTGGCATCGCGCCCGATATTGTAACTTATTACTCAGAGCATAAAATAGCTTGCCTCCCCCTTTAGCAAAGGGGGTAAGGGGGTTTTTGAACGATCGGTAAAACCCCCTCAATCCCCCTTTCGTAAAGGGGGAAGTTGCTGGATGGGTGTAACATACAGTTATGAAGCGTACATACCAGGGCGGCACTGCTGATCCTTTCGCGGGCCGGACCAAGGTCGGGACCTGTGGCTTCGCCATGGGCCGGCAGGAGTACTACAACTCCTTCCCGGTTGTTGAGATCCAGCAAACCTTTTACAAGCTTCCGCGGGTCAGCACGGGGGTACGGTGGCGAGCCGGGGCGCCGACCGGGTTCGAGTTTACGATGAAGGCATGGCAGCTCATTACCCACGAGCCTTCAAGCCCGACCTATCGCCGCCTCGCCAAACCGATCCCGCCTGAACGGAAAGAGTACTACGGGGCATTCCGGCCTACGGAGGAAGTCCTCGAAGCCTGGGCCCAGACGCGGGCATTTGCGACAGCCCTGGGCGCCTCGATCATCGTCTTTCAGTGCCCGCCGAGCTTCACGCCGACGTCCGAACACATCGCGAACCTGCGCCATTTCTTCACCAACATCGACCGCACCGGCTGGCACGCTGCCTGGGAGCTACGCGGCGCCTGGGCGGCGGATGTGATTCTGGGGCTATGCCGCGAGTTGGAGCTGATCCACGTGGTCGATCCGCTCAAGGAGCCATCGCTTCATGGCGCGATCTGCTACTACAGGATGCACGGTCTCACCGGCTACCGGTACGTCCACACCGATCAGGACCTTGAGCGACTGAAGACGGCGTGCAAGAGGGATCTCCCCACCTACTGCCTGTTCAATAATCTCTTGATGGCTGAGGATGCGGTTCATTTTCAGGCGCTGCTGGGTGAGAAGGCGGAACCGTGACGAGCGCGACAAGGCATTGTGGAACGGTAAGCGCCCATGGGGGCAAAGCGGAAGGATCGCGACGTGGTCGTGCGGAGCCCTGAGCGGTTGGCTCAGGCGATTAAAGAGGAGGCCGGCCGTCTGGACCTCGATCTGGTCGGGATCTCGCCGGTCGGCGACCCTCCCCATGAACAATCATTCGCCGACTGGCTACAAGAGGGGTACGGTGGCGAGATGGCCTATCTGACGCGTACGGAGCAGGCCCGACGCCACCCGGAGACGTGGCTTCCCTGGGCGCGCTCGGTGGTCTCTGTCGCCATGAGCTACTACACCCCCTTTTCGCGCGAGACACACCCGACGGGCGTACCCAGGGGATGGATTTCCCGCTATGCGTGGGGAGAGGACTATCACACGATCCTGGAGAGCCGACTTGACGCGCTGTTCGGCTGGATTCGACACACTGTCGGCGAGGAGGTTCAGGGTAAGGTCTACGTCGATACCGGGCCGGTGCTGGAGAAGGGGTTCGCTGGTCTGGCGGGAATCGGGTGGATCGGTAAGAATACGCTGCTCATCTCCCCAAAGCACGGCTCGTATTTTTTCCTGGGCGAGCTGTTCCTGAGCCTCGAACTGCCACCGGACGGACCGATCGGGGACCGGTGCGGCTCGTGCGATCTATGTCTCAAGGCCTGTCCAACTGATGCCTTTGTCGGCCCACATCGACTGGACGCTCGTCGCTGTATCTCGTACCTGACGATAGAGTCGAAAGGCAGCATTCCGGCACAGATACGGCCGCTGATCGGCAATCACATCTTTGGCTGTGATATCTGCCAGGAGGTCTGTCCGTATAATATCAACATCGCGCCCTCGAAGGAGCCCACTTTTCAGCCCCGTGAGGGCCTTCATGCGCCGGAGTTGATCCCTCTCCTTGCGCTCAACGAAGAACAGTTTCGTTTGCGGTTCAAGGGAAGCCCTATCCGGCGTTCAAAACGACGGGGTGTTCTACGAAACGTGGCAGTGGCGCTTGGCAACCTGGGCTCCGCGGACTCGGTTTCGGGTCTGGCGAAGCTCCTCTCCGATCCGGAATCGCTGGTCCGGGGCCATGTCGCCTGGGCCTTAGGCCGAATCGGGACAGCGCAGGCGCGTGCAGCGTTGACCGAAGCGCTTGACTGCGAGACCGATCCCGACGTCAAAGCGGAGATCGAGCAGGCACTTACCGCCTGCGCGCTTTCACAGTCACCCGGGCCCTGATCGTCAGCTCTCTCCCGCCGCGCTCCAGATAGGCGAGAAACCCCTCCCAGCGGCTATCGGTCTTCCATTTTCCGATGAGATCTAAGGCTTCCATGTAGGCCAGGGCGTCAGCCGCGGCGGCAAAGGACAGTACCTCGTGCTCGGCTTCGAGATAGATGGGGTCGAATCCCGATGCTGTGAGCGCCGTTTCGACATCCTGTTCTCCGTAGGCGAATCGGGAACTCCTGCCACTCTCCTTCCACTGGTCTCGGTGAAGGGTCGAAAAGGCGATGCAGCAGCCAGGCGCCAGGACTGCGGCTGCTCGTCGAATGATCTCGTCGGACATGCAGAGGTGGGCGACCACCAGATCGATCGGACCAAGCTCGCGATACTCGATCCGCTCGGCGTCGCCGCACATAAACGTGATATGGTCAAGGCCAAGGGTACGGGCATGCTGCCCTGCCTCCTGGATTACCTGATCCGACCAGTCGATCCCGATGATCCGGCCGGCCTCTTCTGCCAGGGCAAAGCTCAAGCGCCCAGTCCCACACCCGACATCCAGAACAGTCCGCTCGCGTAGCGGCTCTTCCCGTATGAGGCGCAGGAGCGTTTCGCTGAGGCTGCCGTGTTTCGCCTCGTGCCCTTCGCCGGGCCGATAGGTCCCCTCGATTCGCTGCCGCTTCCACTCGACCATCGCTCCTCCTTATTCTGGTTGCATTGTATACCACGAGGTCAGACAGCGCGACTCTTTCGGCAAGAGTGGGACTACCCGTTTCCCCCTTTGACAAAGGGGGATTAAGGGGGATTTTATAAAAATATACCACATTTTATTTAATGATTTCCCCCCTCTCACTGAATGGTTACCTTGAGTCGAGGATTTGATTTGACAAAACCGCCGGTGATCGCTAAACTATCATTTTTAGGGATCTCCGTGCGGCCCCCCTTCGCGTCCACCTATCCAGGTAGTGGCAACACTCATGTCAATATTATCGAGGCCATGATGAGATGCTGAACAGTATGACCGGGTTTGGGCAAGGGGAGTGTGTCACCTCCTCGAGACGATACGCATGCGAACTGCAGTCGGTCAACCATCGTTACCTGGAGACTCGTGCCCGGCTTCCAAAGCGGCTTGGCGCCCTGGAGTTGCAGGTCCAAAAGATCCTGCAGGGACGCTTCGCACGAGGGCGGTTTGACGTGACGGTGCTTGAGGAGTTGACGGGTGAGCGATCCTGCAAACTGCACCTCAATCGTCCGTTGGCCCACGCGTATCTTGACGCCGTCAAGACGCTTCAGTCAGAACTCGGTCTCGCGGGAGAGGTGACGCTGGAACTACTACTTTCCCAATCAGACCTGTTCGGTCTGGAAGGAGAGGAACCGAGGGCGGCGGATGCTGATTGGTCAGCGGTCAAGATTGCCCTTGAAGGGGCGATGAACGCCCTGGCTGAGATGCGGCGGGAAGAGGGAGGGGCGCTTAAGGCCGACCTGCTCGGCCGCCTGGAGCAAGTCGATGAGACCTTGGCGACGATCGCCGCCCGCGCGCCGGAAGTGGTGCAAAGCTACAAGAGTCGCCTGGAGCTTCGGCTCCAGCGCTTACTGGATGGGAAATCGGTGGACCCTGGCCGACTGGAACAGGAGGTCGCAATCCTGGCTGAGCGTTCTGATATCGCGGAAGAGACCACGCGGGTCACAAGCCACCTCGGGCAGTTCCGGGATCTCATCCAGCAAAAGGGTCCGCATGGCCGACGGATGGAGTTCCTCTTGCAAGAGATGCAGCGCGAGGCCAACACCATCGGCGCTAAGGCGAACGATGCCAAGACCTCGCACGATGTGATAACATTAAAAAGCATTCTGGAGCAGCTCCGGGAGCAGGTCCAGAACGTCGAGTAAGACGAGTAAGAAGGGACAAACCGCCTTGGCCGCAAAGCTGCTGAACGTAGGGTTCGGAAATATGGTGGCGGTAGCCAGGGTCATCGCCATCGTCGATCCCGGTTCGGCTCCAATGAAGCGGTTAAAGGACGAGGCCAAGCGGGCCGGCAAGCTGGTTGACGCAACCAACGGTAGGCGTACCCGGTCTATTATCGTGACCGATAGCGACCACGTCCTGCTGTCGGCCATCCAGACCGAGACGATAGCCCAGCGAGTCGAAGCCGATGCGCTTTCCGATCGAATGAGTAAGGACTTGCGAGCAGAATGAATCGGCATCGGTTGGTAGTGGTCGTGTCGGCCCCCTCCGGGGCTGGGAAGACCTCCTTGTGCCATGAGGCCGCACGGCTGTTGCCCCGGCTGATTCACTCTGTCTCTTATACTACCCGTGCGCCCAGGCCTGACGAGCAGGACGGACGCGACTATCACTTCGTGAACGAGCCTACCTTCCGAAGGATGATCGAGGCGGGCGAATTCGCAGAGTGGGCTTACGTGCATGGCCATCTCTATGGAACCAGCCGTCCGCTGCTGGAGAAACAGTTCGCGGAAGGTCTTGATGTCATCCTTGACATCGACACGCAGGGGGCAGCCAAGCTTAGACAGGACTACCGAACGGGGGTATTTGTTTTTGTCGTTCCCCCCACCTTCGATATGCTGGAAACCAGGCTGCGGCAGCGGCGGACTGATTCGGAGGAGGAGATCCGTCGGCGCCTGGCCATGGCCAGAGAAGAGCTGCAGCACTACCGGCATTACCAGTACATTGTCGTGAACGATATCTTCGAAGAGACCGTTAAGCAACTATGCTGCATTATCACTGCCGAGCGAGCCCGAAGAGATCGAGTAGATCTCTCCTTTCTGGATGTGGGAATCGACTGAGGTAGGGAGGGTCTTGGACATGCCGCTTTTCCCTTTGGAACAACTTCTGACGCACGTGGATAGCAAGTATCGCCTGGTGATCATCGCCGCCAAGCGCGCGAAGCAGTTGATGCACGGCGCCGAGTACCTGATCACCCCGAAGAGCAGTAAGTCGCCGTATATCGCTCTGGAGGAAATAGGCGCCGGGAGGCTAGCCTATGACATGAAGCCCGTAGAGGGTGCGAAGGCAGTGGAGCTGGTTGGTCCAGAGGCTGGGGCTACCTGGTTCCGAAGCCTCTCCGTTGGGGACGCCCTTGGCGACGAGGAGATCGTCGATAAGGAAGAAGAGGAAAAGGAGGGAGCCGAGTTGGATGAGACCCCAGCGGAGCATTTCGCCGGATCGGGCGAGGAGGTAGAGAAATTGGAGGTGACCGATCTCGATGTCCTGGAAGAGCCGGCGGAAGTAGAGGACGAAGCCTAAAGGTGACGGGTATTGTGCTGGCGGGCGGTAAGTCCTCTCGGATGGGGTTCAATAAGGCCTGTATCGAATTCGGGGGCAAACGGCTGATCGAGGCGACGGTGGACTGCCTGAGGGCGCTCTTCCCGGAGGTCCTGATTATTGCCAATGACCCTCCGCTCTATGCGTACCTCGGTGTCAAGGTCATCCCGGACCTGATCCCCGACTCCGGATCTCTCGGCGGGATCTATACCGGGCTGAGTGCTGCTAGTCATCCTGCGTGTTTCTTCGTTGCCTGTGATATGCCTTTCCTTAACGCCGACCTGATCAAGCTCTTGATCCGCGAGGCCGAAGGCTGGGATGTAGTAGTCCCACGTGTGGGAGGCGAGTTACAGCCGCTTCATGCCGTGTACGCGAAGTCGTGCCTCCCGCTCATTAAAGAGGCCATCGACGGTGGCGTGCTGAAGATTGCCCGGTTCTTCCCGAAGGCCAAGGTGAAAATCATCGAGGAGCCGGCGATCAGGGCGGTGGACCCTCATCTCCTCGGGTTCATGAACGTCAATACTCCACCGGAGCTTGATCAGGCCGAGGCGATCAGACGACAGCAGTGCAGCCTTCAGCGGTCAGCTCACAGCTGATAGCTGACACCTGAAAAGACTACCGTGATCCTGACCGCTCGTTTCCTGCTCCCCATTTCCAGCCCTCCCCTTTTAGACGGTGGCCTCCTGATTCGCGATGGGGTCATCTGCGCGGTGGGCAAGGCGTCTGCACTCATAAGGGATTTCGCGACAGAACCTCACGACGACCTGGGGGGCGCAGTCCTCCTCCCCGGCCTGGTCAATGCTCACACCCACCTGGAGCTGACCGGGCTGCACGGCCGCCTTCCTTTTGGCAGATCGTTTACCGAATGGGCAACCACCCTGCTCAATCTCCGCTCCGAGTTGGATGGCGCGTTCTTTGCGACGTCGGCTCGCCTGGGTACCACGGCTCTGCTCCGAAGCGGCGTCACCTGTGTAGCCGACATTACTACGTCCGGCAGAAGCGTAGCCCCTCTCAAGGCAGCGGGGCTCAGGGGTATCATCTTTCAGGAGATCCTGGGACTTGACCCTGAGCAGGCCACGGAACGGATCGACGCTGCCGAGAAGGCCCTTCAGTCGCTTCAGCTCCAAGCGAGCGGAAGTCTGTTGTCGGTCGGCCTGTCACCACACGCGCCGTACAGCCTGTCAGAGCCGCTTCTGCTGCGCTGTGCCGAACTGTTGCGGCGACGGCGCCTCCCGGCGACAATTCACTTGGCCGAATCTCCCGAGGAGGTGACGTATATCGGGCTCGGGATCGGGCCGATCGCTAGTGAGCTGCTGCCAGCCGTGGGTCGGCATTCGCCATCCCATCGAGTCTGCGGCGAAAGCCCGGTCGCGCTTCTCGACCGAGCCGGCCTACTCTCGGAGCAGTTACTGGCTGTGCACGGGGTGCATGTGGGGGGATCTGATCTCGAGTTGCTGAAACAGCGAGGGGTGGCACTGGCCATGTGTCCCAGAAGTAATGACTATCTCAACGTGGGAACTGCTCCCCTCCCCCGGTACCTGGCGTCCGGACTTCGAGTCGGCCTGGGGACCGATTCACTGGCCAGCAATGAGACGCTGAGCCTCTGGGACGAGATGCGATTTGCGCATCGCCTCTATGGCGGGGCGGTCACGGCGCAGCAGCTTGTGACAATGGCAACGCTCGGCGGGGCCGCGGTACTCGGGATGGCCGGGGCCATCGGGTCGCTTACGCCCGGTAAGCGGGCTGACCTTACTGCCCTGGCCATCGATCGCCTCGACGATGCCGACCCGTATGGATCGCTTCTCAGCCAGGCCTCGGATGGGTTAGTCGTTTTGAGCATGGTGGAAGGGAAGATCGTGTATCAACGCGAGGGGGCGGAGCGGTGAAGCCGGCACTGGGCAAGGTGGCATATATCAATTGTGAGCCGGTCTATTACGGGATCGAGCAGGGCGCGATCCCGGCAGAATGCCGGATCGTTGAGGGGACTCCTGCCGAGCTGAACGGTATGCTCCGGGCGGGGGATCTTGATCTGTCAGTCATCTCCGCCATTGAGTATGCGTGCCATTCGGACAGATATCTGATCCTCCCGGACCTGGCGATAGGTTCGGATGGCCCGACTGAAAGTGTTCTGCTCTTGAGCCGGGTGAAGCCATGCGACCTCGATGGGAAACCGGTCCGCCTGAGCAGGGATTCCCTCACATCGGTCTTCCTGGTAAAGCTCCTGCTTGCGAAGGCGTTTGGGGTGAGGCCTCGGTTTCTGCCGGCCGGGGCAGAGACAACCGACTCACTCTCGGAAGATGTTGCTGGGGTCTTGATGATCGGTGATCCGGCGCTTCGGGCGAGGGGACAACTTCCCTTCACCCTTGATTTAGGTCAGGGATGGAAGGAATTGACGGGTCTGCCGTTTGTCTTTGCCGTCTGGGCGGTCCGCCGAGACTTTTATCGCGATCATCGGGATGAGACGCATCGGCTCCATCGCGCCCTGCTCTGCTCCAAGCGCTACAGCCTCGCTCGGCTTGATGAGATCTGCGAGGCAGTCTGTCAACGGGTCAGGCTGAACCGAGACGCTTGTGCAACCTACCTGAAGGAGCGCCTCTCCTTCGATCTGACTCCACGGCATCTGGAGGGGCTCCGCCTTTTTTTCACATTGCTGGAGGCGGAGGGGGAACTCAAGTCCATACCTCCATTGGAGTTTATCGACGCTGTGCAGGATAACGCACCCGGATGAACGCGCAGGTGACTCCTCGTCTGCTTCGTCGCGCCTGAGGCCGGCCGTTCAGGCCAAGTTAGGGGGTTTCGCTCTTCTTCGACTCCTTGCTCACGGCTTTTACGCTTCCACTATCGGCCGAAGCTGCTTTTTTATCTGCCTCTACGGCCTTTTTCCGCTCTGGATTGGCGTAATCGGTCACATACCACCCCGATCCCTTAAAGAGCAGGCCGGGGGCGGAGAAAACCTTGTAGACTTTCCCCTGGCACAACACGCACTTTTTGACCGGTTTGTCAGAGATCTTTTGGATTACCTCGAACCTGTGATTACAGACCTCGCACTCGTATTCGTAGATTGGCACAAATGCTACCTCCTTTTCGACCGGCCTCACCAGAAGACGACCGATAACAGTACGCCTTCGCTGGTCACGCTCATCGGCTCAAGCTGGTTCGGTCCAGCCGTGTACGATAGGATAAGCCGCTGGTCCCGCAATGTCAAGGTGGCGAGTCCATCGTTCTGAGCCGAAGAGGCCGACGCCAGTCTGCCGTCATACAGGTTGGACGAATTTTTCTTGACAGTAACGTGGCTTAGCAGGTAAGAGAGTGACGAGATATGACGATACTGCACCCTAATCATTCCAAGTCAAACTCCACACCTTGCCGTTTCATTCCGTTGAGGGTTGATACCCTGCGGCTTGCCGCGAGTTCGTCATACCGGCGGAAGCCGGTATCCAGAGGGCCCGACTGGATTCCGTGTCAAGCACGGAATGACGGGTCAGAACAGAAGACGATACCCCGTAGCTTGCTGTGGGGTAGTTCATTTTCAGCGCGTTCATTGGCTGGGCTCTGTGGTGAGCTATACTCACGGCCTGGTGGGCCAAGTCGATCGAGCAACGTTCGTCGATGAAGAAAACCGTGATGATTGCCACGGTCCTCATGGCCGTGGCCGGCCTGGCATACGCCTATACCCTGTGGGGCGAGTGGCTCGACCTGGGAGGGTACTGGGAGTGGATTGCTCCCTACACCAACGAACAGGTTTTAGCTCGGTACGTCGAACAGGCCGGACCGTGGGGACCTCTCGTTTTCATCGGGCTCCAGGCTCTTCAGGTCATAGTCTCGCCGATCCCCGGTGAGGCGACTGGCATCATCGGCGGGTATCTCTTCGGGACGCGTGCAGGTCTCATCTATTCCACCATCGGCTTAACCATCGGCTCCTGCCTCGCCTTCGGCCTAGGTCGTTGGCTGGGACACCATTTCGCTCGCCGATTCGTTACACCCAAGACCTACGAGATGTTCTTCTTTCTCACGCGGACCCAGGGCAAGTTGATCACCTTCCTCCTCTTTCTTATCCCTGGTTTCCCGAAGGACGTCCTGTGCTACATTCTTGGTGCCAGCCCCCTGTCGTTCGGTGCCTTCTTCCTACTCACCACCGTGGGCCGTATCCCCGGTACCTGGCTCCTGTCCATGCAGGGAAGGCAAGTCCGGACCGCTCACTATGGCAGCCTCTTTGCCTTTGTCTTCTTCCTGTCTATAGCGTGTCTGCTGCTCTACCTGTATCGCGAGCCGCTCTTCAGATGGATCAAGCTCGATCATTATCGGCGGCAGCGGCAAAAGCGAGACATAGCAGGGGACCAGGAAGTCGGATGAGTCCTTGGAAGACAGGTGCGGGAAGCCAAACGGGACCTTGGCTATGAGCGTAAATCTGCGGTTGATCGCCGCCATCCTTTTGCCCTTGCAGTGGATAGGCATCCGGCTCTTCGACGTTCACCTGCCACCTCAATGGGAGATGGTGGGCGCCGGATTGGCCATCTTTGGGGCCGCGTTCCTCCTCTCCTGGGCGGCCGAGGTGGCACAAGTCGATATCCCGCAGGCGCTCGCGCTTGCCTTCCTCGCGCTGGTTGCCGTGCTCCCGGAATATGCGGTGGACATCTACTTTGCCTGGTCTGCCGGCAAGGACCCGACTTACATCCCTTACGCCACTGCCAACATGACCGGCGCAAATCGCCTACTGATCGGCGTTGGGTGGGCCTCTGTTGTCGTGACATTCTGGCTTAAGACCCGACATCGGCAGGTCGTCCTTGACCGATCTCGCTACATCGAACTCTTTCATCTTGTGCTCGCCACCATCTATAGCTTCATCATCCCACTGAAAGGAACCCTCTCGGCGCTCGACTCGTTAATCCTGGTGGCGATTTTCGTGTCGTACATGATTTCCGTCTCGAAGGCACAGGTCGTCGAACCAGAACTGGATGGAGGGGTCGGGGAACTGCTGATGCAACTACAGCCGAACTATCGTCGGTTGGCTACCATCGCGATGTTCGTCTATGCCGGGCTCGGCATCTTTCTAGCGGCCGAGCCCTTCGCCGAGAGCCTTTTGGCTACCGGCCGGATATTCGCTATTGAGGAGTTTCTCCTGGTGCAGTGGCTGGCGCCGCTGGCCTCCGAGTCGCCCGAGTTCATCGTGGCGATCGTCTTCGCGCTTCGTGGGAACCCAGGGGCTAGCATGGGCACGCTACTGTCTTCCAAGGTCAATCAATGGACCCTCCTGATCGGCACGCTCCCGCTTGCCTACAACCTTTCTGCCGGCCATCTTGGGGCGATGCACCTGGATGCCAGGCAGACCGAGGAGATATTTCTGACAGCGGCCCAATCCCTCTTCGCGATTGCCGTGCTGGTAAATCTTTCGTTCTCTCTGACAGAGGCTGGTCTCATCTTCGTTCTCTTTATCACTCAACTGTTCTTCACGGATCCCATTTCCCGCCACCTCTATGCCATCGGCTACATTGTGCTCGCAGTGTCGTGGTTCATCGCCAGCCGCTCAAGTCGGCAAGGCCTTGCCGCCATGGTGGTGGAGCGATGGGCCGGTACAACCGTGGCGGCTTCCCATCAGAAATGAGAAGAAATGATCCGGCGAGGGTAGGTGACGGTAGAAGAACTGGGCTGAGGAAGGGAGCGGTATCTCCCAAGCAGAGACTCAGTCCGATTAAACCTGTTGACAGGCTACGGGTGGCATGTTTAGGCTTATCTTGAGCCAAGGGGGTACTGCGGCCGGAAATGCGGCTCATCCGTCATGCCATCGGCGTCGCCTGAAGGGCGTCAAGCAGAAAGGGGTTCAATGAACGAAGAGAAGAGACTCGCCCTCTTCATCGACTTTGAGAACATCGCGATTGGTATCAAACAGGCCAAGAAGCAGTTCGAGATCGGCCTTGTGCTTGAGCGGCTCGTGGAGAAGGGAACGATTATGGTCAAGCGTGCCTACGCCGACTGGGGACGCTACGCTGAGTACAAACGGCACCTCCACGAAGCGGCTATCGAGCTGATCGACATCCCGCAGAAGCGAATCAGCGGCAAGAATAGTGCTGATATCCGGCTGGCGGTGGATGCGATGGACCTGGCGTGGTCCAAGGAGCACCTGAACACCTTTGTCATCGTCTCTGGTGATAGCGATTTTTCGCCTCTGGTCTCCAAATTGCGAGAGAATAATAAGGAGGTCATCGGTCTCGGCGTTAAGAATTCGGTCTCGGAGCTGCTGGTGGACAACTGCGACGAATTCATCTACTACGAAGACCTGATTCGCTCCCCCAAGAAGCCACCCGTCCTCGCCGGCCTGCCTGAGAAGAAGGTGGAGGTATTCGAACTCCTGAGCGACTCTATCCAGGCTCTCATGCGGGAGAACAAAGAGGTGCTCTGGGGGTCAATGGTCAAACAGACGATGATCCGCAAGCGGCCCTCCTTTAACGAAGGGTACTACGGATACAGTACCTTTTCCAAGCTGTTAGAGGACGCTGTCAAACACAATATCATCGAGCTGAGGCGGGATCCTAAGAGTGGTACGTATATCATCACCAGCTTCGCGGAAGGCACATAATAGGCTGAAGACTGAAGGCTTTGGTGGGGGCAGAATGGCCTACAAGACACTGATCCACACGGTAAAGGGCTCGGTGGCCAATATCACCCTGAACCGGCCTGATCGTTACAATGCCCTGAATAGGCAGATGGTGGAGGAGCTGCTGGAGGTGGTCCTCGCCTGCCACGAGGACCGGGCAGTTCGTGCGGTGGTGCTGATGGGCGCCGGCCAGGCCTTTTGCGCCGGCGGAGATGTCAGGGGGTTCATCGAACATACGAACACCATCACCCTGCACGTAAAACGGCTGTTGATGTCTCTTCACAGCGTGATCACATGCATCTGTCGTATGTCAAAGCCGGTCATCGCTGGAGTGGGCGGGGTAGCCGCCGGCGCCGGGATGGGCTTGGTCATGGCCTGCGATCTGGCGGTGGCGGCTGAGTCTGCTCGATTCACCATGGCCTATACGAAAATTGGCGCTACCCCGGATGCCAGCTCGAGTTATTTTCTTCCACGATTAGTGGGGTTGCGACGCGCTATGGAGTTGACATTCACCAACCGGGTTCTGACGGCAGAAGAGGCTAAAGAATGGGGACTGGTGAACCGGGTAGTGCCAGACGCTGAGCTTGTTACTGTTGTAGACGCCATGGCGAACGAGCTAGCCGCCGGCCCGACGCCCGCCCTCGGGCGAGCCAAGCGGCTCCTGTTCATGAGCGACCATGCAAGCCTGGAGACCCAAATGGAGAACGAGGCCCAGCTCATCGCGCTGAGCAGCCAGACTGCGGACTTTCGCGAAGGAGTACAAGCCTTTATCGAGAAGCGCACACCGGCATTCAGTGGGCGGGAGTAAGATGGTGCGTTGACAAGTCGTCATACGTGGGCTAAGGTCAAAATACAGCAGCGTTCAGCAGTCAGCAGCTAGCGATCAGCGAGGTGTAGAAAGACAAGCAACCTTCTCTTTGCTGAAAGCTGACCGCTGATAGCTTTCCTTGATCGGAAAGAGCTTTATAGTGGAACTTACAGTCAACGGGAAGAAGCTCGAAGCGACAGACGGCGCCACGATTACCGCGTTGCTGGGGGAGTTGCAGATCAACCCGCTCAGGGTTGCGGTCCAGCTTGATCAGCGGATCATCAAGCGCGAGCTGTATGAGAGCACTGCGCTGCAAGCAGGGGACACGCTGGAGATTATCACCTTCATGGCTGGCGGATCCCAATGAGGAGCGAGACGGTGCTGGAGCAGAATGTGATGGAGAACGGCGACACCCTTAAATTTGCCGGTAGGGAGTTTCGGTCGCGGCTCATCGTTGGGACGGGCAAGTTCCCGGACCATCGAACGATGCAGCAGGCTCATGAGGCCTCGGGTGCCGAGATGATAACGGTGGCGGTCAGAAGGGTGAACCTGGATCGAACCCAGGAGTCGCTCCTGGACTATATCGACACCAAACGGTTCGCGCTCCTGCCCAATACTGCCGGCTGCTATACTGCGGACGAGGCGATCAAGACCGCGATGCTGGCCCGGGAGGTCGGTCTCTCTGACATGGTTAAGCTGGAGGTGATCGGCGATCAGCGGACCCTCTTCCCGGATACCGAGGAGCTGCTGAAGGCCACCAAGGTCTTGGTCAAGGAGGGCTTCGTGGTCTTGCCCTACACCAACGACGATCCGGTCATGGCGAAGAAGTTGGAGGATGCCGGTGCAGCCGTAGTGATGCCGCTTGCCGCCCCGATCGGTTCCGGCCTTGGGATACGAAACCCGCACAACATCAGGATCATCCTCGAGGCGGCGCGGGTTCCGATTATTATCGATGCGGGGGTGGGCACGGCTTCGGATGCCTCTATCGCCATGGAGCTGGGATGCGATGGCGTCCTGATGAACACGGCGATCGCATGCGCCAAAGATCCGGTCGCGATGGCGGCAGCGATGCGGCACGCGATGATTGCCGGGCGATTGGCGTACCTGGCCGGACGGATACAGAAGAAGCTCTACGCCAACGCCTCAAGCCCACTCGAAGGCATGATCGGATAGGCAGGTTTCGAGTTTCGAGTTTGGAGTTTCGAGTTAGGTATGCGACCCGTGGAACCCGGAACATTTCTTTCAACCCGAAACCCGAAACCCGAAACCCGAAACCCGTCTTCATGGGGTCTGTACGTCGTAACAGACCGATCCCTGACGAAAGGTCGGCCCATTGAGGTAGTCGTCGAGGCCGCGCTTGCCGGTGGGGCGAAAGCCATCCAGCTCCGCGAGAAGGACCTATCTACGCGAGATCTCTATGAACTGGTTGAGCGACTCCTCCCGCTTGTGCGCGGGCGAGGCGCCTGCCTCCTCATCAACGACCGAGTCGATTTGACGTTGGCCCTGCCGATCGACGGTATTCACCTTTCCAGAACGAGCCTCCCGCCTGCCGAGACGCGGGCCCTACTGGGACCAACGCGACTGATCGGCGTCTCCTGCCACTCTCTCGAAGAGGCAATCGAGGCTGAGAGAGGGGGAGCCGACTTCGTCATGCTCGGTCCGCTGTTCCCGACGCCATCCAAAGCAGCGTACGGACCGCCCATTGGTATGGCGCGGCTTGAGGAGGTGAGGCGGCGGGTTCGGTTGCCGATCTTGGGCATTGGAGGAATCACAGCCTCAAACACGGCTTCCGTGATGGCGGCCGGTGCCGACGGGGCGGCCGTGATCTCCGCCATCATGACGGCGGACGATCCAGCCGACGCCGTTGCTTCCCTGCTACATATCATCCGCTCTGCCCCCACGGGTGCGGCAGGGCGCTAGGTCTGGTTTATGTGGATTGTGATTGATGGCTATAATGTGATCCGCCGCTCCCCTCAACTTCACCCCATTGATCGCCGAGACCTGCAGGAGGGGCGGGAAGCTCTCCTGACAACATTAGCCGCCTACCGACGCCTGAAGGGTCACCGGATCACTGTCGTTTTCGATGGGTGGGAACAGGGCGGGATCAGCGAGCAGGTGAGACTCACCGCTGGCCTGCAGGTGGTCTTCTCGCGCCGCGGGGAGCGAGCCGATCAGGTCATCGTGCGGTTTGTTGAGAAAGCCCCCTCAGGGGCGGTAGTGGTTACATCAGATCGGGCTTTGGCAGATGACGTGGCGCGAACCGGCGCCTTGGTCCTCTCGGCCGAGGAGTTTCACGAGCGCATAGATCTCGCACTCCGAGAAGGGGATGGTGGCGAGTTTCAAAAAGATGACGATTCGGTCCCCGAATCCCCAGGGCCTGGAAGGCTAAAGGGTCCCGCAAGACGCCCATCGAGGCAAGCCAAGCGCCGGATCACCACTCTCAAGCGCTTGTGAGAATTCCAGGGGTTTAAGCTAAAAGCCTTCAGCCTATCAACCTGAGCAGTTACCAAGCGTTCATAAATACGAAGAGGAGAGACACGGTCTCTCCTCTTCGTCGTCTGCTATGACGTCGCATGCTATAGTCGACAGATCAGGGCACCAGCAAACCCCACTTACCTGCCAGAGTTGACGACAGTTTTCAAGGTCTTTCCCGGCCTGAAGCGTACGACCTTACACGCCTTGATCTTGATGACAGCACCGGTCTGGGGATTGCGCCCGTTCCGGGCCGCTCGCTTAGCCACCGAGAACGTCCCAAAGCCGACCAGGGTGACCTTCTTCCCTTTCTTGAGAGAGTCCTGCACCCCTGACTCGACACTGGCCAGGGCTTGTTCTGCCGCCTTTTTCGTGATGCACGCATCCTTGGCAATCTTATCCACTAGTTCCGCTTTGGTCATGCCCCCCCCTTTCTCAATGAATGCACTAATAATAAGTAGATCACCATCGGTCCTTGCCGACTCGCCTAGAAAGCTCTTACCAAACTCCCCCATGATCTGTCAAGGGAAAAAAGACCTTAGTAATTAAACGTAGGTAACTACTCAGGTAGATAGACTGTAGGCTTTTAGACTGTAGGAACGCGCCATGCGAGATCATACCAAGCTCGGAGCGTTTGAACTGGCCGACGAAGTGGCTGTCTTGATTCGGTCCATGCGCAACGACTAACAGCCTTCAGCCTAAACACCTAAGTAGTTGGACCTGGAATTCCACTTGCCGCACAGTGTTGGGCTACGCTATAGTCCATAAAATGACATCGACACAGGAAAGAAGAATCCTCTGCTCCAACCGGCGGGCGAGGTATGAGTACCAGATCGAGGAGGTCATCGAGGCCGGTATAGTTCTTACCGGAACCGAGGTGAAGTCGTTGCGGGATGGCAAGGCTGACCTGAAAGATAGTTATGCCGCCATTGATGGGCAGGAGGCGTATCTGTTTAACTGTCACATCAGCCCTTACACCGCAGGAAATCGATTTAACCCGGACCCGAACCGTAAGCGGAAACTACTGCTGAACAGGATAGAGATCGCCAGGTTTGTGGGGAAGGTCCAAGAAAAGGGTCTCACCTTGATCCCGCTGAGTTTCTATCTGACTCGACGGAAGATCAAGCTGGAACTGGCGCTGGCCCGTGGGAAAAAGCTGTACGATAAGCGGGAAACCCTGAAGCAGCGCGCGATGACGAAAGAGATGGACCAGCTCACTCGCGGCCGTGCGGATCGGGATCGGCGGTAGCTGTTGACTTTTTCAGTCAGGCGGCATAGAATAAAAGTAGTCTTTTACCTCCAGGCCCAACTGGACGTAGCGTTAGCTTTATTATTGCGGGGGCGCTCCGGTTTCGACGGGGATAAGGGAGTAAGGGCTGCGTGCCGAGGCCCCATCGCCTCGTTAAAAGGTGGGAAAACAAGCAACTGCCAACCACGAATTGGCACTGGCCGCCTAAGAGTGGCCACGTTCACCCCACCTCGCTCGTCGGGTGGGATCTGGGCGCCGACTAGACGGGCTGGCTTGCCTCTCGTGCTCTGGGGAGGCGGGTAAGATCCACATGAGCTAGCCGCTCCGGGACCCTGCCTGTGGGGGCCAAGAGAGGCGAATATTCATACACGGGCTACGCACGTAGATGTTCTTTCCGACATGTTCTCGGACGCGGGTTCGACTCCCGCCGCCTCCACCAACGCAATGCAGTTGAACCGCCCTCCGGGCTCCCCAACCTGGAGGGCGGTTCCATAAGTGCCAGGATGTCGATGGCGGTCTGCGCGAGTTAGCGTACCGGCCGATGTCCCATCGGGTTGGCTCCAGTCGGATTTGCCCTGGCAGCCCCATCGGTAGGAGTGCCGACCGCTCCGGCCTTCGTTCCAGAAGGTCCTTCAGATGGTTCATCCTCTCTTCGATGCACTTACGAGGAGGAGCCTGGAAGATCTTGTCCCGCTTTGGACAGCGTTTCGGCTTGACACTCAATCTCTATGAGCTATACTGAGCAACGGTTTCTTCCGCGAATCCTGTCGCGAGTGGCGTTGCAGCCGGGCGAATAGCTCAGCGGGAGAGCACCTGCCTTACAAGCAGGGGGTCGGAGGTTCGACACCTTCTTCGCCCACCACCAAGTTTAGCGGAGCTGAAATTGTGGCGATTGGTTCTTGGCGATTCGCTTTCATGGGATGCCTTTCTCAGACACTCGTCGCTCTCCACTAATCACCATCTTTTTGCGGGGTCGTAGTTCAGTTGGTTAGAACGCCGGCCTGTCACGCCGGAGGTCGCGGGTTCGAGTCCCGTCGGCCCCGCCACTTCTCATTATCACATGCCGTACAGAGGGCAGGATTGCCCAGGTGAAAATTCTTTTTGCGGCTTCTGAGGCCGTGCCGTTTGCCCACACCGGGGGGCTCGGCGATGTGGCTGGCGCGCTGCCAAAGGCGCTCAGTCGGCTTGGGCACGATGTCCGGCTCATCATGCCGCTCTACCGCTCCGTAGAGGTAGAGCGGCACCGACTCGATGTCGTTACAAAAGGGATCGAGGTTCCGGCGACTTCTGGCCCGCAAGCAGTGGATCTGCTTGAGGGGCGCCTCTCAAACGGGATGCGGGTCTACTTTGTTCGCCACGATCCCTCGTTCAACCGTACTGGCCTCTATCAGAGCCCATCTGCAGAGGATTACCCGGACAATGCGGAGCGGTTTGCCCTGTTCTGCCGGGCGGTCTTGGAGGTATGCCGAGCGGTCTCTTTCCAGCCGGAGGTTCTGCACGCCCACGATTGGCAGACGGCGTTGCTCCCTGTTTACCTGAAGACCACCCTCCAAACTGACCCCTTTTTCCAGCAGACCGCGACCGTCTTTACTATCCACAACATGGGTTACCAGGGTCTCTTCCCGCCGGAGGTGCTGCCGAGGTTGCTGTTGCCGCTGGAGCTATTCACGCCGGCGGGCCTCGAGTTTTATGGGAAGGGCAATCTGCTGAAAGGCGGGTTGCTCTTCGCCGACCTGCTCACCACCGTAAGCCGTCGCTATAGCCAGGAGATCCAGACCGCAGAGCGTGGGTTCGGTCTGGACGGCATCCTCAGAGAGCGGAAGAGCGATCTCTTCGGAGTATTAAATGGGATCGATCCCGAGGAATGGAACCCGGCCAGCGATCCTCACATCGCTGCTCACTACACGGTCGATGACCTTGCCGGAAAGGCCCGATGTAAGGCGGATCTCCAGCAACGATTTAAGCTCTCGGTCAAGGCCACTGTGCCGCTGTTAGCCGTGATCTCCAGGCTGGCTGGGCAGAAGGGGCTCGACCTGCTGCGCGACATCCTGGAGCCGCTGATGGCGATGAACCTGCAACTCGTCCTGCTAGGGAGCGGTGAGAAGGAACTCGAAGTGGCCTTTCGTGAGGCAGCGGCCAAGTATCCGGCCAAGCTGGCCGTCCAGATCGGCTTCGACATCCCGTTGTCGCATCAGATTGAAGCCGGCGCCGATATCTTCCTGATGCCATCGCGGTATGAACCGTGCGGTCTGAATCAGATGTACAGTTTGGCCTACGGAACGATTCCGGTTGTCTGCGCCACAGGTGGGCTGGACGACACCATTGTCCAGTTCGATCCCGTGACGGGGGAGGGGAACGGATTCAGGTTTGAGAAATCGACCACGACTGCTTTTCTGCAGGCCATCGGGCAGGCTTTGGCCTTGTATCCTGAGAAAGCCCTGTGGCCTCGGCTGATCACGAATGCCATGACCGCTGACTTCACCTGGGATCGCTCTGCCCGAGAATATGAGCGGCTCTATCGGCGCGCTGCCGAGAAGAAAGGTGAACAGTAGTAGTAGTGCACTGCGCTTTGTTGTTGTTTGGCGATGGGTTATCCTGTCCCCGCTTTAAGCATACGGGGACAGGCCTAACGGAAAGGGGAGAACCGTATGAGTACGTGGAAAAGATTGGGGATTGGACTGCTGACGACAACGATGCTGATCGGAGGGGGCATGGCTTCGGCTCAAAAGGAGCAGCCCAAGGAGTCAGACCCTTTCCAAAATCTAGGGCTTTCGGCCGATCAGCATACTAAGCTTGAGGCGGCCAAGAAGGATCGGATGGCAGCGCTGGGCGCGAGTGAGCAGAAGATGTTGGATCTTCGAAAGAAGCTGGTGAGCTTGATCTTTGACAAGAAGGCGTCGGACAAGGATATTGACCAGGTGGTCAACCAACTTGGAGCAGCCGATAAAGAGGTGCTTCTGTCACAGATCAAATTTCATAAGACGATACGGCAGGCCCTCACCCAGGAGCAGCTTACAACCCTGAGCAAAGGGGGTAGTAAGTAATAATCGCGTGAATACCCCTCTCAGCATGGTCAGTAGGTGGGTAGGGTTAAACTAGGGCGATTCAGTATTCTCCTCCGGCCCGGTGACTGGTAAGGTTTAGCGTGTCGTCTCCTTGCGGTAGGGCTACGGTACCAGTCTCGCTGGCTACCGTCAGCTCTCGCAAGCCTCGCTCGTAATCGCCAGATGGGAGCGCCAGGTGCGCGAAGGGCCTAAGCCCCATTCTATACGCCTCCACGCCCTGTTCACCTAACCCTTCTCTCCATCCTGCCCTCCCTTGTCAATGCCCAGGCTTCATGGTATCGTGACGCCATGCAGCTCACGATCCTTGGCTCCGGGACCGCCATTCCAAGCCTCATACGGGGATCACCCGGCCTTTTGGTCGAGGTGGCTGGTTCCTCGCTTCTGTTCGACGGCGGATCGGGCACGCTGCCGAGACTCCTCAAGGCGGAGATTTCGGTCACTGAACTGGACCGAGTCTTCTACACCCATCTTCATCCGGATCACACCGGTGATCTGGTCCCGCTCCTGTTCGCCCTCAGGAATCCGATCTGGCGACGGACTAAGCCGCTGCACCTCACAGGCCCAAAGGGATTTCTGGCCTTTTACGAAGGCCTGATCCATCTGTACGGCGACTGGATCGCTGCAAAGACGTACGAGTTGGTACTCACTGAGACGCTCCAGGAGGTTACGGAAGGCGTAGGGTTCCGGGTGATTCCTCGTGAGGTGGTGCACCTTCAGCATAGCCTCTGCTACCGGATCGAGTCGGCCGATGGCAAGAGCCTGGTCTTCTCCGGCGATACGACCTATTGTGACGCGATGATCGAGGCGGCCAAGGGGGCGGACCTGCTTGTCCTGGAGTGCTCTGCCCCTGATGAACAGCCGATGAAGGGCCATCTGACCCCGACGGAGGCTGGCCAGATCGCGGCCCTGTCCGGCTGCCGCCGACTGGTTCTGACGCACTTTTACCCGACCTGCGAGGCGTACGATCTCGTCACCCCCTGCAAGAAGGTCTTTGACGGTGAGGTGATCCTGGCGGAAGACCTGATGCGCCTGGATGTGTAAAGGAGCAGCGTTTAGGTAGATAGGCTGAAGGCTGAAGGTGGATGGCTGTCAGAATACTTCAGCCTTCAGCCTTCAGCCTAAACCCCTAAGCAGTAAAGCGATGGTATGCATAAGACACCCGAACTGATCGTGGCCCTGGATGTGGGAGACCTGGCTTCAGCCTCTGCGCTGGTTGAGCAACTGTATCCGACGGTGACACTCTTCAAGGTGGGCCTCCAACTCTTTACGGCTGAGGGTCCTCTGGCGGTAGAGGTGGTAAGGCAGCGGGGCGGAGCGGTCTTTCTGGATCTGAAGCTGCACGACATCCCGAACACCGTGGCCGGAGCGGTCCGCGAGGCCGCAAGGCTCGGGGCGGCGATGTGTACGCTCCACGCCTCCGGCGGACGGTCGATGCTGCAGGCGGCAACGGCAGCCGTCGCTGCAAGCGGCTCTCCCATGCGGCTGTTGGCGGTGACAGTGCTCACCAGCCTGGACTCGCGAGGCCTTGAAGAGGTTGTCGGCAGCAAGCTCGATCTTACGGCGCAGGTCGTTCGTCTTGCCTCGCTCGCGCAGGAGGCCGGGTTGGATGGCGTTGTGGCTTCACCTCACGAAATCGGCTTGCTGCGGGCCACGTTGGGACCGTCGTTGTGCCTCGTCATCCCAGGCATCCGTCCGGCATGGGCTGCAGCCGATGACCAACGCCGGGTTATGACGCCTCACGATGCGACCGTCGCAGGCGCGGACTACCTGGTGATCGGCCGGCCGATCACGGCAGCAACCGATCCGGCAAAGGCGACTCGCCGGATTTTGGATGAGCTCAAGGCGGTAGCGGAAGATGACACCGGATCTTTTTGAACGATTGCCCACCCCATCCCAAAAGGTTCCAGCGCCGCTTGCGGACCGGATGCGCCCGAGGACGCTCCAGGAGTTCGTCGGGCAGGAGCACCTACTCGGAGAAGGGAAGTTCCTCCGGAGGGCCATGGAGGCGGGAGAACTGCCGTCGCTGATCCTGTGGGGCCCGCCCGGTTCAGGCAAGACGACCCTCGCTTTTCTACTAGCGGATCGGTGCAAGGCGACCTTCTGTCCGTTCTCGGCCGTCACCTCCGGGATCAAGGAGATCAAAGAGGTGATCGCTCGCGCCCAGCAAGAGCGCGCCTATGGCAGGCGGACGCTCCTATTCATCGATGAGATTCATCGTTTCAACAAAGCCCAGCAGGATGCCTTCCTCCCCCACGTGGAGGGGGGAACGATCGTACTGATCGGAGCCACCACCGAGAATCCATCGTTCGAGGTTATTGCTGCCCTCCTGTCCCGTGCGAAGGTCGTGACACTTCACCCGCTGGCGGAGGAAGCGTTGATGGTCATCCTCCGGCACGCACTCGGCGATCAGGAGCGGGGGCTCGGTCACCTTCACATCGAGGCCGATGACGAGGCGCTACGCTTCATCGCGGGGCTCGGCTCGGGGGACGCCCGCGTATCGCTGAACACCTTGGAGCTGGCGGCGCAGATGGTAGATGAGCAGCCCGATGGGAGCAAGCGATTGACCTTGAAGATGGCCCAGGAAGCGTCAGGAAGGCGGGTGCTGCGCTACGACAAGGCCGGGGAAGAGCATTACAACCTGATCTCCGCCCTGCACAAGAGCCTGCGGGGCAGCGATCCTGATGCCTCCCTCTATTGGTTTGCCCGCATGCTGGCATCGGGCGAAGAGCCGATGTACATTACCAGACGCCTGGTCCGATTCGCGTCGGAAGATGTCGGCAATGCCGATCCACAGGCCTTACACGTAGCGCTGGCGGCCAAGGACGCCTATCATTTCCTCGGTTCACCCGAAGGTGATCTGGCACTGGCCCAGGCCGTGGTGTACCTCGCCACCGCGCCCAAATCGAATGCCATCTATGTGGCCTTCGGTAAGGCGCAAGGCGATGTAGAGCAAGCGCCGCTCGAAGGGGTGCCATTACACCTGCGGAATGCCCCAACTTCCCTGATGAAGGAACAGGGGTACGGCGCCGGTTACCAGTATCCCCATGATCTCCCGCAGGCCATCGCGCTTCAGGACTACCTGCCTGAACAGTTGAAAGGCCGGATCTACTACCGGCCTACTGACCGCGGGCTCGAAGCCGAGATCGGCCGAAGACTTGCCGAGTGGCGTCGCCGGAAAGCGGGAACGCCGTCGTAAGCGATGGGAGCGTCTATGACGAGCATTAAGACCGTTGGAGTTATCGGTGCCGGTATCATGGGGTCTGGCATCGCGCAGGTCGTTGCGCAGGGAGGCTACGCCGTCATTGTCAGGGAGGCGGAGCAGCGCTTTTTGGACAAGGGAAGGCAGGCGATCGACGGCAGGCTGCAACGGGCGGTTGAAAAGGGACGGATGACCGTCGAGGAACAGGCCGCGCTCCTTGAGCGGATCAGGTGGACACTCGCCCTGGAAGAGCTGAGCGGGGCCGACCTGATCATCGAGGCGATCACCGAGGATCTGCCGCTGAAGCAGGATCTATTCCGGGCACTGGATCGCCTCTGTCCGCCGAGCACCATCTTTGCCAGCAACACCTCATGCATCGGCATCATGGCGCTGGCCTCTGTAACTGGGCGGACCGACCGATTCGTCGGCCTGCATTTTTTCAATCCCGTTCCGCTGATGAAGCTGGTGGAGGTGGTCCGGAGCATTCGCACCAGCGCAGAGACCTTTCAGATCGTCTCCGATTTTGCCACGTCACTCGGCAAGGAACCGGTTGCGGCAAAAGATAACTGCGGTTTCATCGTGAACCGCCTGCTGGTGCCGTACCTGTTGGATGCTATTCGAGCGTTAGAGGCGGGTGTCGCGTCTACGGCAGATATCGACAAGGCGATGAGGCTCGGCTGCAACCATCCGATGGGTCCTTTGGAGCTGGCTGATTTTGTTGGCCTTGATACGACCTACGCCATCGCTAACATCATGTTCGAGGAGTATTGGGAACAGCGGTATGCGCCACCACCACTTCTGAAGAAAATGGTTATCGCCGGCTATCATGGGCGGAAGTCGGGCCGTGGTTTCTACGACTACTCCGGCCCAACGCCGCAAGCGACGGACCTGGGCCTGTGATGCTTTTGCATAAGTCCGTGTACCAGCAATACCCCATGAAATTACGCCGGACCACGGCGCACGAAAAGGCATCTTCACCCCCCCATCCTCACCTTACGCGGACTCCTCCCCCCTCGGAGGGGGAGGATACAGGCGGGGGGGATTTTCTAAGGAACTGCACTCCTTGACAAAAGAGCTTCGCGGTGCTAGAAAGAAGGGTCTTTCCGTGAACGGCTCATCCCCTTTCCGATTTTGGGCAGGTAGCTCAGTTGGTAGAGCACAGGACTGAAAATCCTGGTGTCGGCGGTTCAATTCCGCCCCTGCCCACCATTACCTCCTCTCTAACATCGCCAAGCTATAGTTTCCGATGTGGTCCAACTCAGGCGCGGCAGTGAGAAATTGTGTCGGAGTTGTGTTAATTCTACTATCCATATTGACTTGCCCGCGCCACGGCGGAGGTACACATTCCGATCATGTCTGCCATCCATTCCGATTGAAACCAGCCAAGCATTCCGACGCTAGTGCAGGTCAGTGGTTGTAATCTCCATTACATCTGTGCCCCCGCGGGCCAGCCCGGGCGGCTATCGTCCGGTGGGGGCGGCATCGAGGTCTCATAATGGCTGTTGTGTTAACTGGGCACAGGGAGAGTGAGCGGAGACCCCTCTCATGATTCCTATCGTCACCTGAATGAGGACCTATAAAAAAGGCTCTTCGCGTAATCGAGTGGGTGAATTTCATGTTTTTCAGAGTGCCGGGAGCATGGACGTGAGTATTTTCAGCCTCAGATATTCTTCATCCCGCAGCCCATACGCACGGCGTTGGATAACCCGTA